>JBAXZY010000006.1:0-32221 GCA_041670045.1 Bacilli bacterium
ATGCCCCACATCTTGCTTAAGGGAGAGACCGGCCATAAATGGACGGGAACATCTGAATAATCCCACTGAGCCAGGAAATCCGGTTTATGCTTGGCTTCGATATCCATGGCCGCTTTAGCCATGAATAGGTTCTTGCCGATGCCACAGGTGACTGTCAGACCGGTTTTAGAACGGATGGAATCAATGATCTTCCGAGCATAGCTTGAGGGAGTGTCATGATGAATCGCTAAATAATTAGTGACATCCAGGAAGGACTCATCAATTGAATAAACAAACATATCCTCTTCACTGACATAATCAAGATAAATAGAATTGATATCCGAACTGACTTCTAGATATCGTTTCATATGTGGCTTAGCAATAATCAAAGAAGGGATATCCTTAGGGACATCATATAAGCGGCATCGGGATTTAACACCGTATTTTTCCTTGATGAAAGGAGAAGCGGCTAAAACAATGGTGCCATCGCCTCTATCAGCGTCAGCGACTACTAAGGGCGTCTTAAAAGGATCCATGTCGCGGCTTAAACATTCAACCGAGGCATAAAAAGACTTTAAATCGATAGCTAGGATTACCCGATCAGTTCTTTTCATAACTAAACGCATTATAAGGGAGAAAAAAGCAGTCTTTAAGCATCAGTAAGCAACTTAAAGAAGAACAACTAGTTGGAATAAAGCTATTTTTTAGGCTTACTCTCGGCATTTGAAAAATCCAAGGAGCACCAAAAATAAAACTAAATATTTTTTACTTGACTTTGCCTGTCCTTGATACTTACAGCCAGAATGTCAAATTCAAAGAAAACTGAGCCAGCCAATTTTGAATTTTAGGATAAAAAGAAGCTATTTGCGGAAAAGAAAGCCCTTTATCAGTTAACTCTCTTCCTTTCCTTGCTAGGTAAGATTAGACTAATTCCACAACCATCTAAAAAAAGAAATTGTCATTAATTAGGAGAGCTGATTATGATCGCTAAAACGGAACTGGACATGACTAGCGGAAGCATCCCCAAAAAGATGCTTCGTTTTGCTATTCCTTTGATTCTCTCTAGCTGGTTGCAGCTCTCTTTTAACTTAGCTGACTACATTGTCTGCAACTACTATGTCAATGAATTGGCAGTCGGTGCTATTGGGGCAACCGGTTCCCTAAGTTCCTTGATTGTTGATCTCTTCATCGGCTTTGCCGTCGGTGTCAACGTCGTGATGGGGAAAGCTTATGGCGCTAAAAACAAAAGCCAAGGTGAAAAGACCATTGGCTCTTCAACTTTGCTAGCTATAGTATCAGGAATATTCTTAGCAATCATCGGATGTTCTATGGCTAAAATCTTCTTAGGTTGGATGCAAACACCAAGTACGATGATTGATATGTCGACTACTTATATGATCATCTATTTTGCCGGTGTCCCGTTTCTATTACTCTATAACTTCGGCGCTGCCTGCATGCGTGGAATGGGTGACACGATAAAGCCGTTTATCTTCTTAACAATCGGTGGTGTCATCAATGTCTGCCTGAACCTGCTGTTCGTAGTTCCTTTTCAGATGGGGGTGGCTGGCTTAGCTTTAGCTACCATCATCTCCGAATTCATTTCCGCCTTATTAGTCTATATCAGTCTCTTTAGGAACAAAGGCTTTGCCCGTTTCAGTTTCAAGACCTGCCGCTTTCATAAAGAGGAGACAATTGAAATACTCCGGATTGGCATACCAGCTGGCATTCAGAATGCCATGTTCGATATCGCCAACGTCATCATTCAAAGCAATATCAACTCATTTGGCGAAGAAGTGATTGCCGGTGATTCAGCGGCTAGCCGTGTCAACGGCTATGCCTACAATGGCATGGATGCTTTTGCTCAGGCCGGTGTCGCTTTCATTGCCGCCAACTATGGCAATAAGAACAAGGACTACATCAAGAAGTCTTTCAAATGGGCGGTGATCTTCTCCTTGATAGCAGATGTGGTCCTGGTAGGCTTTGAAATGATTTTCAGAAGACAGCTATTAGGTCTGATGGTCCAGAACGAGGAAGCCATTCAAACCGGTGAACTGAATATCTACATCACAATGGGAACCCACACTTTGATGGCCCTAGTTGATGTTTTAGCGGCCTGTGAAAGAGGATTAGGAGAATCCTTCTTACCGGCTTTGGTTTCTTTCATTGGCATCTGTGTTGTCAGGCTCGTCTATATCTACACCTTCTTCAAATTGCCTGAGTTCCATACAATGGCTTACTTATATGCGACTTATCCAATATCCTGGCTGATAACGGCTATTGCCCATGCCATTTGCTGTTCCTTTGTCTTTAAGAAGAAGTTCATGGAATTGGATATTGAGGCAGCCAAAAAGAACCAAACAGCCATCATCAACCCTGACAAGCATTAATCGCTGGCTGGTTTCTTTTCTTTGGTCGCAATACCGTATCTAGCCAAGATTCTCTTACGGTCTTTGCTTGATAATTCAAACGGCTCAAAGCCATCGCCGTGAATGGCTTTAGCTGTCATAGTGGATACAAAAGCCGAAGCATCAACTGAAGCAATGAAGTTTTTCAATTCCTGCTCTTCTTTTTTATAGATGACGACCCTAATCAAAGTCTTCTTCTCTCCGCTATAGCCGCCAAGAGCATCCATCACCGTAGTGGCATGGCCAAGCTGTTCGTGAATGAACTTCTGAAGTATTTCCGGTTTAGAAGATATGATGTCTGCTATTAAATAGGAATTAGCTCTGATATAGATGGCATTGATGGCAAAGGCACAGACAACCGCGGAGATGATGCCGACTAAGGCTAACTCCCAGTCCTTCATACAGATAAGACCTAAAATGATCAGACTTGAATCCATTAAGAAGCCAGAGAAATCCTGCTTCATGGTTCCATATTTAGCAATGATGAAGCTGATGACATCAAAGCCTCCGGTTGAACCATCTCCGAGATAAGCTAAAGCTACGCCTACTCCTGAGAGAAATCCTCCAAAGATAGCTGATAGCATTAAAAAAGCAAGGCTTAAGGATCCATCGGCTTGGGTATTATGAAGATAGACCTGTGAAAAGCCAATCAGATCTAGGAAATTGATTCTTAATAATAAAGAATAGAAGGCTGGAAAAGCTAATGATCCTAATAGGGTATGAAAAGAGAATTTCTTACCTAAAAGGAAAAGCCCTAAAAGCCAAAGAATGATCTGTGAAACAGCAACAAAGATATCCGAGACATCAAAACCCCAAAGAGGCTCCAGATAATAGTTAATGATGATGCCTAAGGAGTCAACTCCTCCATTGACGATGTTGCTTGGAATGATGAAGATCACATCCGCTAATGCTAAAACAAAACATCCTAAAAGGACCAAGACAATGTCTTTGGCCTCACTAAAAAACCGTTCTTTCTTTTCTTTGGTCATGGTCTGCCTCCTAAAAGACACAGAGAAAGCTCTGTGTCTGTTTTTAAATTTTCGGATAATAAAGAAACTTCTTACCTGAATATTCTACAATTTAAAAGGAAATAAGGCAACCAAAAAACCCATAAAAAGCCGATATTTGACTATTTTGGATTACTACTTAAGCTTCTTAACGACTTCGTGATAATCAATATGACGTTCTTTAAGAATCGCAATATATTTATCAAAAATAAACTTAGCAGCTTCAGCAATGTCCATCTTCTCAGTATCGACTAAGCAATCGATGATTTTCTTGTCATCATCGCTCATGACAAAAGCCGTCTTGTCATTAGCTAAACGGGAGACAATCTTTTCCGGAGCATCTCCTCTTTCTTCCATACGGATATGTCTAAGTTTCTCATTGGCTTCCATGAAGAAGATCACAATATGGCTGTCATGAAGACCATAATAAGTCTTGGCGCCATTAAGCTCCACAGCCATGCATTTATCAATCCGGACTTCTTTTCTTGAAGTGCCATAGAAGTTTCCATTATAGGAAACAGTCTCGATAAAAGCATCATCCTGCTTCAGCTTTTCAAAATCATCCTTGGAAACAAAATGATAGTCAACATCGTTGACTTCGCCTTCTCTAATCGGGCGGGTAGTATGGGTAATGACTTTCTTAATACCATAGTGAGCCTGTAAGTATAAGCAGGTAGCCGTCTTTCCGGAAGCAGAGGGACCAGTCAGAATGATCATAATAGCCTCCTATTCAACAATCATAATATAAGTTAGTATTCTAAATGGAAGTACTGCTAAAAACAACCGGTTTTCGTCTAAAACCGCTTTAAATTTGATTATCAACGACTTTTTTAATATCAAGTGGGTTATCTAAGATGGCTTTTGGCTGAGGAGTGAAGCTTTGAAGGAAGGCTTTGGTCTTATAGCCCCAGCTGACAGAATAGATATTTTTAATACCTAAATTAGTGGCCGTCAGAATATCAGTTCCGGAATCTCCAAAGTAAGCGACTTTGTTCATATCCAAATGATAGGAGCTTGTGGCTTCTAAGAAGGCTTTCGGGTCAGGCTTGACTTTGCCGCCTAAAGGAATTCCAACCATTTTTGCAAAGTAACCTTTTCCAAAACATTTTTCTGTTAAGGCTAAGGCAATCTTCTCCGGTTTATTAGTATATATAAATAATAGAACCTGTTTTTCTTTAGCATAGTCAAGAGCTTCAATTAAACCCTTAAAAGGATGAGTCAAATCAGCATAATGATTCTGATAGTAATCATAGTAGTCATCAAAAACGGATTGAAAACAATCAAGGTGATCTTTTCCAAGTGCTCTTTCAATCAGTTTGACAGAACCATTGCCAATGAAAGTAACATATTCAGCAACGGTTCTAGTCGGAAGATGATGCAGTTCTAAAGAATAGTTGACACTAGCAGCAATATCATCGATAGAACTGACAATAGTTCCATCCATATCGAAGACAAAAGCCTGATAAAAACTGTTGTTCATTTTGCCTCCTTAAAAGACATAAAAATCATACCACAAAACCAGTTCGATTTTTACCCCTGTTTTTTGTTGGGTAACAGAAAGGGTTTTTTAATCAAAGAAAGTGATGTTTTTTTGTTTGGAAAATTATAAGCATCTCATAATGCTTTTTTAAAGTTGAATAGTGCTATCTTTTATTGTTTGTTTCAAATCTTGTCTAAGTTTTTAAACATGGGGGTCAAAGTTTTTAATTTTTAGTTTTAAAAATGGGTTTTTAGACGCAAAAATATTTGAAAAAAGTATTGTATTTTGTGAGCAAATAAACTATATATTTAAATCATGAAATTGGAGGGGATATGAAACAAACCGAAATTCAGGGCGATTCCCAGTACATTATTCAGCTGAAAGATGTCACAAAGATCTTTGACGGTGTCACCGTCATCGACAAGATGAATCTGAACATTCGTAAAGGCGAATTCGTTACGATTCTTGGACCGTCTGGTTGTGGTAAGTCTACAACGTTGAGAATGATTGCTGGTTTTGAAACACCGAACTCCGGAGATATTCTTTTAAATGGTAAGGATATCACTTCTGTTCCGCCTTATAAAAGACCAGTAAACACTGTTTTCCAACACTATGCTTTGTTTCCTAATCTTGATGTCTATGACAACGTGGCCTTTGGTCTCAAAAACAAAAAGATACCAGTCCCGGTTGTCAAAGATGGTCAGCCAGTCTTAAAGATTGATACCCGTTTAGTCAAAGCCTTAAAAGCTCAGATAAAACGAATCAAGAACGATAAGATCATCAGCGAAGAAAACAAGGCCACTCGTCTCGAGGAGCTTGATACTAAACTTGATAAGGCCACCTCAACTCCGGTTCCTTCCTATAAGTATAAAAAGTTAACTGAATCAGAAATTGATGACAAAGTCGTCAGAGCTTTGTCAATCGTTGACTTGGATGAATTGGAAGACCGAGACATTGGAACTCTTTCTGGTGGTCAGCAGCAGCGTGTTGCTATCGCCAGAGCTATTATCTGCGAACCGCAGATTCTTTTACTGGATGAGCCTTTAGGTGCTCTTGATCTCAAGATGCGTAAGGATATGCAGCTTGAATTAAAGGAAATGCATAAGCGTTTAGGAATAACCTTCATTTATGTCACCCATGACCAGGAAGAGGCTTTAACCATGTCTGATACCATCATCGTCATGAACGATGGTGTCATCCAACAGATTGGAACCCCAGAGAAGATCTACAACGAACCCGAGAACGCCTTTGTTGCTGACTTCATCGGTTCCTCCAACATCTACAATGCTACCGTCGTTGGAACTAAGCAGGTCAAGTTCTTAGGCAAGGTCTTTGAATGTGTCGATGATTTTGCAATCAATGAGCATGTTGATGTCGTCGTCAGACCGGAAGATGTCCATCTTTCTCATACCGAGACTGAAAAGAGCCTGATGGGTAAAATTGACTCCAAGGTCTTCAAAGGCATCCACTATCAGTACGTCATCATGGTTGGACACAATGAGGTCTTGGCTCAGTCCATCGATGACTATGACATGAATCTGCCAGTGTATCTATCCATTCTTCCTGATGGCATCCATCTGATGAAGAAACATGATGACAGCAATATCTACACCGATGCCTATATTGGCAAAGACCACAATGTCTATATCGACGACAAACCGTTTGCCTGTGACCTATCCAAGATGTTCCCAGGTGCCACTATCGATGCTGATAGTATTGTCACCTATGATAAGAAGAAATACGATTTTGCCAATGCTGAAGTCGTAGCTACGATTTCACCTGATGCCTTCCAGATCTCCGATGATACCAGTGAGAGTCAGGATTCCGGCATTGTCATCAATTCCGTTTACAAGGGCAACCAATATACGATTTTGGTCCGTTCCGAAACTGACGAAGACTTCTTCATCAATACTCCTTATACCTTCAACCCCGGCGATATTGTCGGCATCAAGGTCAAGCGTGAAGACATCGCTTTACGCTTCACGGGAGAATTAGACGACTATGCGATATAAAATCGCCCGCCAGTCCTTGGCTTTGCCCTTCACACTCTTCTTAGTTCTTTTCGTTCTGATTCCGATTTTCTTCATTGTCTACTATGCTTTCACAGATTCTAACGGCAACTTCACTTGGCAGGCTTTTTCTTCGTTCTTCACCTCTACGACTAAGCTCAACGTCTTACTGGTATCAATACTTATCGGTATCTTTAATACGGTCATCTGTTTGCTGATTAGTTTCCCGCTTAGCTATATTCTCGCTAACCCGAAATACAATAAGAATTATGTTCTTGTCATGTTCTTCGTCATGCCGATGTGGATCAACTTCGTCTTACGTACCGGTGCTTTACGAGACTTACTTTCCGTCTTCTTAGGATGGTGTGGCACCACAACTGGAGAACATCCGCTTTTCTGCACGATGGTAGGTATGGTTATCAACTATATTCCGTTTACTGTTTTGCCTTTATATTCCACCATGCTTAAGCTTGACCACTCTCAGATTGAGGCTGCTCAGGACTTGGGATGCAATGGAATCCAGACTTTCACCCGTTCTATTATTCCTCAGGCTATGCCTGGAATCATCTCAGCCAGTATGATGGTTTTCATGCCTACTATTTCTTCTTATGTTATCTCCGATACCTTAAGTGAAGGACAGATTATGCTATTTGGAAACTCCATTTACTTATCCTTCTCTAACTCGGATTGGAATGGCGGATCCTTCATGTCCTTAATTATGTTGCTGATCATCTTTGTAGTTATGCTCGGTACTAGAAAGTTCCAAGGCAATGATGAAGAAAGGAGTGCAGCATGGTAGTTAAAAAGATTTTTGCTTACACCTACATTTATCTCGTTTTACTATTTCTGTATCTGCCCGTCTTCTATTTAATTGTTTTCTCATTCACTGATTCCAGTTTCGCTGGCCAGTGGTCTGGATTTTCTTTAGAGTTATATCCTCGTCTTTTCCAAGACAAGGAAATCATGGTCGCCTTAGGAAACACCTTAATTATTGCCGCTCTCTCTTCCTTGCTCTCAACTTTGATTGGTACTCTTGGCGCTATCGGTATCTTCTACTGCAAGAAGGGTGTCCGTCATTTCTTGGAGAACATCAACCAAATCAATGTCGTCAATGCCGAAATTGTCATTGCCATGTCTTTGACTGTTATGTTCGTCTTTGTCGGTCAGAAGTTCTTTGGCGGAAATTCCATCTTCAGTTTCTGGACATTATTGATTGGTCATTGCTGCTTATCAGTTCCTTTTGTCTATCTGAACGTCAAGCCAAAGATTCAGCAAATGGATCCGGCTTTATATGAAGCTGCTCTAGACTTAGGGTCAACTCCTAACCAGGCTATCCATAAGGTCATCATTCCTCAAATCATTCCTGGCATTATGGCTGCTTTGCTTTTATCTTTCACTTTATCCTTGGATGACTTCATTGTCACTGCTTTTACTAGAGGCTCTGGCTTATTATCCGGTGGTGCCCAGATTGAAACCCTATCGACTTTAGTTCAGTCTAAGATCAAGAAAGGCGCCGTCCCTCCGGAATTAAGAGCTTTGACTACCATCATCTTCCTGATTGTCTTGACTATCGTCATTGCCTACTCTATCCGTGTCAACATAAAAGCTAAGGGACAAAAGAAGCTTGGCAAGTCCCATGCTGATAAGAGGTTATCCTTCAATGCCTAACAAGAACATCAAGAAAGGCTTAGTCCTTTTAGCAGTCGGCTTCCTTATCGGCTCTGATTCCTATGGCATCGGAGATACCGCTGTCAAACAAAGCCGCATCTATTTTGCTGAGCAGCAGACTCAGGAATATCTCAACGTCTATAACTGTGAAGATTACATTGCTGAAGATGAAGATAATGATGATGGCACTACCACTAAAGGCTTAATCTCCAAATTCGAAGACTACTGCTTGGAGACTTTAGGACGTAAGGTCACTGTCAACTATTCCGGATACGATACTAACGAGAATATGCTCTCCGAATACAAAACCGGAAAGACAAAGTATGATCTGATTTGTTCTTCCGATTACATCATTCAGAAAATGATGGCCGATGGTGATTTGGTTAAATTCGATGAAGGATCAACACCGGAATATGACGCTAATGTTTCCCCCTATGTCAAAGGGAAGATGTCAGCCATTAAAGTCAACAATGAACCTTTAACCGATTATTCTAGAGGCTACATGTGGGGAACCTTAGGACTTCTATACAACAATGGCTTTTCATCATTAGAGTCTAAAGGCATCACTGCAAGTGAGATGAATACGGATATGAAATCCTGGCTGTCTTTATGGGATAGCAAATACATGAATCTCATCGCCATCAAGGATTCCATGCGTGATACTTACTCTGTTGGTGTCATGAAGACCTTCAATGACGACTTCGAACTTAATGGTATTTCCTATCAGGGATTCCAGACTTTGAAAATTCTGCATGATGCCGGTTCCATCACTGATGAAGAATACAACGAAAAAGTAACGACCATCTTCAACTTCTGCGATGATACTTCCATTCAGATGGTTCAGAACAATCTGAAGACCTTGAAGTCTAACGCCTTTGGCTTTGAAGTCGACTCAGGAAAGACGGATATGGCCCGTGGCAAGTTCTTTGCTATTGATATGGCTTGGTCTGGTGATGCGGCTTATGCTATGGATCAAGCTGATGAATTCAATGAAGCCAAAGCCAATGATTCGACCTATACTCCAACCATTCTTCGCTACTCCTTACCGGAAACCGGAGCCAATATTTGGTTTGATGGCTGGTTCATGCCAAAAGAAGTTCATGATAAGGGCTTAGCTGAAGCCTTCGTTGACTTTATCTCCACTCCTGACAATGTCTGCCAGAATATGGATTACATCGGCTACACGTCAGTTATTGCCGGTGATCAGGTCTTAAACCTCATCCAGTCTTGGTATGACTTGCGTTGGAATGACAAACTCAATGACGGTGAAGGCGGAATAGATGAAACAGCTACCTCAGAACTTACTTTAGTCGACAGCAAGAATATCTATAGTCTCACTGATGAAGAGATTGAAAACTCCTACTATGAGAAGAGCATCAATTACTTCTTCAATGGAACCTTAAATGAGAAGACCGACGCCGATACGATCTTTGCTGTCAGCGCCAGTGAGAAAGACCGGCAGTTTGATACCATGTATCCGGATGAAAAAGTTCTTCCTAGTTTAGCAGTCATGGCTGACTTTGGAACTCAGAATGCCTCAATCACCATGATGTGGGAACAGGTCAAGAATACTGATTTACCGGCTTGGGCCTACTACACCATCTTAGCGGTTGTCGTCTTGATCATTGCCTTAATCATCATCGACAATGTCCGTAAACATGCCGTCAAAGCTAGACGAAGACAGAGAAAATACAATCGTGAAATGAAGATCAAGAAGTCACAGGCTCTGATGAAGTCTTTGACCGAATCCTTGCTTACTAAAGATTCTCCAACGGCACAGATTCCGGTTGTTAAGTAAAATCAAAAAGACACTGCTTCAAAAGGCAGTGTCTTTTTCTTTATAGAGAATTGCTTTTACTTAATATCTAGTTTATTGACAATATATTCAACTAGCTTTTGAGTGACATTGACGTGAGTGATTTTTTCAATCTCAGTGAAGAAAGCATTGCCGTTAGCCTCTAAGAAATAAGGTTTCTCATCATCTCCGATTGCCACATCTACGCCGGCATAATCAAGCTTTAAGGCTTTGGTAGCATTTAAGGCCAATTCGGTAAATTCGTGGCCAACTGTTGAAGTGACATCATAGCCTTTGCCACCTAGGGCTATGTTAGACCTGAAATCATGCTCATTGATTCTTTCCATAACGGCTACCGGCTTCTGACCGATGATCATCACCCGATAATCATGTCCTTGGTGTTTAGATAGGAATTTTTCATAAAGATGAGGTACTTTATAAAATTCCTGATAGATTTGTTCCAATTCCTGACGGTTATGGATTAAACGGACCTGCCTTCCTAAAGAGCCATGGCATTCTTTGAAAACCAAAGGATAACCTAATTCCGTTTCAACCTGATCCAAAAAGTTTTTAATTTTATATGGGGCCGGATTATCTATATAACAAAGTGGGGCTGAAACTGATAAAGGGGCTGAAACACCTGATTCTTTCAAGGCTAATAGAGATGCCATCTTATCATCGGATAACACTAATGACTCATATGAATTAAACATTGGCATTATTTTAGAAACTGCCCTTGCCAAATATTGATCCTTGTCCAGATTAATACAAAAAGAATAATCGGAAATATCTTTCAAATGAAGATCATTGCCATCTGTGAAAGGCAAAAGCGATAAGGCATCCCTGATTTCCAGTGTCACTCCGTATGGAGCAAACTCCTGGCAGAGTCTTTCCGCTTTATAATCGTTATTAGGATTTTCAAAGTAACCGTTAATAAGAATTAGTGCTTTCATATAATGTGTCCTTAAATGATAGAGATATTCTAACATGCTGACTTAATAATAAAAGGTCTTTTTTGATTTACTTCAGGGAGGCTTCTTAACATAATCCTTAGTCTATCAATTACATGAAAAAGACCCGAATCATCCCTGATTTTTACTGCTGAAGTCCCAAAACCCACACTATTTGCAAATTAAACTTGAAAAAAAAGGTCTTGCCCTCTATACTGAATAAGCTGAAATATATCGCGGGGTAGAGCAGTGGTAGCTCGTCAGGCTCATAACCTGGAGGTCGCAAGTCCGAATCTTGTCCCCGCTACCAAGAAAAATTGAGAGTGGCAATTCATTGCCACTCTTTTTTTATTTCAAAAAAACAGTCAGCCGAAGCTGACTGTTATTAGTAAATTGTTTCTTATTAGTTGGAACGCTTCTTGCCCCAGAAGAACAAGGCTAAAGTCCCTGGGCCAGTATGAGCACCGATTGTGGTGCCAACAGAATAGATTTCGACTTTGCCATTCAGATGCGGGAACTTAGCTTCAACTAAGGCTTTGACATCATTGGCAAATCCCATGCAGTCTGCTTCTGAGATATAGCATTTGCCGGAATAGTTAAGACCATCATCGGCAAACTCACTCATTCTCTCAACAATCGTCTGCTCAACACGTTTGATGGTTCTGACTTTTTCACGAGGAATCAGATGACCGTCTTCATCCATGTTAAGAAGCGGACAGATATGAAGAAGATTTCCAAAGAATCCGCTAGCTTTAGAGATACGTCCACCACGGACATAGTATTTTAAGTCAGTGGAGAAGAACCAATGATGGAGCCTAAGTTTATTCTCTTCGGCAAAGGCTCTTACCTCTTCAATTGTTTTTCCTTCATCACGTAAGTCGGCTAACTTATCCATCAAAAGACCGTATCCGGATGAAGCACCTAAGGAATCAACGACATAGATCTTACGATTAGGATATTTTTCTAACAGCATGCTAGCGGCAGTAGAAGCGGAATTATAGACACCGCTTAATCCGGAGGATAGAGAAACATGAATGATGTCTTTTCCTTCCTTCAGGAATTGCTCAAAATAAAGAATGAATTCTCCGACTGAAACCTGACTGGTTTTAGTCATAGCACCATCAGCCATTTCCTGATAGAAGGTATGGAAAGGAATGGAAGCACCTAAATCATCAACATATTCTTTGCCGTTGATGGAAAAATGGAAACAAATGTACTTTAGATCTCTCTTCTCATAATGTTCCTTCGTTAAATCACTGGTGGAACAGCAACTAATAACATAATTTGACATTGCGTAGCCCCCTACTAATTATTAGTTTACAATAAAGAAAAGATAAAAAGCATTAAAAACGGTTAAGAAATGAATGGCTTTTACAAATTAGTGATATTTGTTCAGTAAATTAATTAATAAACAAGTAAGTCATCCTAAACAAAACTTGAAATATTGAATCAGTTTAGCATTTTGGGCATTGTGTAACAGCAACAATTGAAGTTGCTAAGTCGTTTCTAGCCGATTAATGCCAGTCAGAGTTATTAAACTAACGTCAAAAAGCTGATGATTTACTTTTTTGTATCAATATTTTGAGTGTTTATACTAGTTTTATCTTGTTTCCGTTATAAAATCTTAAGGTAAGAAATTAAGGAGTGCATAACCATGAATCAAAATGAAACAGCCTGGAAAGGTTTTAAGGGTCGTTTGTGGAAGAATGAAATCAATATCCGTGATTTCATCCAGAATAATTACACTCCCTATGATGGCGATGAGTCCTTCCTAGAAGGACCAACTAAAGCCACTGATGTTCTGTGGGGTAAAGTATCCGCTCTTCAAAAAGAAGAAAGAAAGAAAGGCGGAGTCTTAGACATGGAGACAGAAGTAGTCTCTTCTTTAACTAGCTATAAAGCCGGCTATATCGATGAAAAGACTAAGAACCTTGAACAAATAGTCGGACTTCAGACTGATAAGCCTTTAAAGCGAGCTTTTATGCCCTATGGTGGCATTAAGATGGCTGAAGAAGCCTTAACTACTTATGGCTACACTCCTAACCCAGAACTGCATAAGATCTTCACCCAGTACACCAAGACCCATAATGATGGCGTCTTTGATGTTTATACTCCGGAAATATTGAAGTGCCGTCACAATAAGATCATTACCGGTCTTCCGGATACTTACGGAAGAGGAAGAATCGTCGGCGATTACCGCCGTATTGCTTTATATGGAATCGATTATCTGATTGAAGAAAAGAAGAAAGACTTCACCAGTACGGATAGCAATAGCTTCTCCGAAGAAGATATCCGTTTACGGGAAGAGATTCAAATGCAGATCAGATCCTTAGAAGACATGAAACTGATGGCTAAAGAATACGGCTTTGATATCTCCTCTCCGGCCACTAATGCTAAGGAAGCGATTCAGTGGACTTACTTTGGATATCTGGCTGCAATTAAGACTCAAAACGGAGCAGCTATGTCAGTAGGCAGAATCTCCACCTTCCTGGATATTTATATTGAAAGAGATTTAGAAAATCAGGTCATCACTGAGAAGGAAGCCCAGGAAATGATTGACCATCTCGTCATGAAATTCCGAATGGTAAAATTCGCACGTATTCCTTCCTATAATCAGTTGTTCTCCGGTGACCCAGTCTGGGCAACACTGGAAATGGCTGGCATGGGTGTTGATGGTCGAAACATGGTTACCAAGAATGATTTCCGCTTCCTTCATACCTTAGAGAATATGGGACCGGCTCCTGAACCTAACTTAACTGTTCTCTGGTCAACAAGACTTCCTAACGGTTTCAAGAAGTATGCTACTTTGATTTCCATCAAGACCAGTTCCATTCAATATGAGAATGATGATTTAATGAGACCTATCTGGGGTGATGATTATTCTATCTGCTGCTGTGTCTCGGCCACTGTAACTGGCAAGGATATGCAGTTCTTTGGTGCCAGAGCTAACTTAGCCAAATGTCTTTTATATGCCATCAATGGCGGCAAGGATGAAATCACTCATGAACAGGTTGGACCTAATTATGATCCTATAACAAGCGAATACCTGGATTATGATGAAGTAGTAAAGAAATACGATAAGATGATGGATTGGTTAAGTGATGTCTATGTCAATTCCCTCAATATCATTCATTACATGCACGATAAGTATTACTATGAAGCCAGTGAAATGGCTTTGATTGATACTAACGTCAAGAGAACTTTTGCTACCGGAATTGCCGGTTTCTCCCATGTTGTTGATTCCTTATCTGCCATCAAATATGCTAAAGTCAAAGCCATCAGAGACAAAGACGGCGTAACCACTGATTTCAAAATTGAGGGTGACTTCCCTCGTTACGGAAACGATGATGACAGAGCGGACAATATTGCTGTTGATTTACTCCATACTTTCATCACTAAGATCAAGAAGCATCATACCTACCGCAACAGTGAACCGACAACTTCCATCTTAACTATCACCTCTAATGTCGTCTATGGAAAAGCTACCGGCACATTACCAGATGGCAGACAAAAAGGTTTGCCTTTATCTCCAGGAGCTAACCCCAGTTATGGAGCCGAAAAGAATGGCTTATTAGCTTCCTTGAACTCGGTAGCCAAAGTTCCTTATGAAGATGCACTGGATGGTATCTCCAACACTCAGACTATCAATACCGGGGCCTTAGGACATGACAATATGGAAAGAAAGAATAATCTTGCTCAGGTTTTAGATGGTTACTTTGCTCAAGGTGCCCATCATCTGAACGTGAATGTCTTTGGCAAGGAAAAGTTGATTGACTGCATGAATCATCCTGAAAAAGAAGAATATGCTAACTTCACAATCCGTGTCTCTGGCTATGCCGTTAAGTTCATTGATTTAACTAAAGAACAGCAGATGGATGTCATTTCCAGAACCTGCCATGATCATCTCTAAATGGCTGAACCGGTAGGCTACTATAATTCAATAGAATCATTTGCCTTAGTTGACGGACCTGGAGTCAGGTCCGTCCTCTTTTTGCAAGGCTGCAATATGCGCTGCCTTTTCTGTCATAACCCCGAGACTTGGAATTTGAATAAGGAACAGGGAATAACACCCAGTGAGGCCTTTAAAAAGCTAATCCGTTATCAACCATATTGGCAAAACCACGGAGGCATCACCATCTCTGGAGGTGAACCATTACTCCAGATGGATTTTCTTTTAGAATTCGTAAAGCTTTGCAAAAAAAATCATATTAAAACAACTATTGATACAGCTGGTGAACCTTTTTCCAGAGAAGAACCATTCTTTTCTAAATTCAATGATTTGATAGCTAATACCGACCTATTTCTTCTCGATATCAAGTCCATTAATCCTCGTGTTCATTTAAAGCTGACTGGTAAGAAGAATGACAACATCCTAGACTTATTCCACTACCTGTCTGATAAAGGATTTCCTATTTGGATCAGACAAGTATTGGTCCCTACTATCAATGATAAAGAAGAGGACTTGAAAAAGACTGGTGAATTCATTTCTTCTTTAAAGAATGTCAGACGAGTGGAAATACTTCCTTATCATACTTTAGGAATCAGCAAATACCAGCAGTTAGGGATTCCTTATCCACTAAAAAGCGTTGCTGTTCCTAGCGACGCAGAAATCAAGCAAGCAGAACAGCTTTTAGGTGTATCTAAATATCAAGATTATTTAACCGATTAAGCCACCAATATCGAGTCTGCTTTAAAAGCCAACTCCTGCAGGTTATTAAAAGCTTGTGCTAAAGGTAAACCATCTACTAAGGCATGAGAAACAGTTATATTAATCATCAAATGATATTGGTTATCACTAGCGAGATGATATTTCCCCCAACAGATTCTCGGAACTGATAATGAGTCGAGATTGTTAGCAGGAGTAGGATGGTTCATACCGGCAAAATTAAGAGTTGGAATACAGGTCGCATATACAACATCCTGTCTAACACAAATGGGAAAAGAATCAAGTTCATCACCGATAGTTATTTTCTTGGCTTTTTCAACTTTGTCTCTTAAGTCCTGATAAAACTCTCGAAAGTCATCATTCATCTCATTTCCACAGTCGACATAAACACCGTCATTCGTCATTACCGTATAAGTAGGGGCGATGATTTTATAATAATAGACATGCCCTTTTTCATAACGCAAATGAAGTTCATAGATAGGATCCATAGCTTTCATAACTAAAAACATGAAATAGGCAAAGAAGGACTCTTTTCTTTGCTTAGATAACCTAACTACTTTATCAACATTGATATCGACATCAAAGCCATAGGAAGAATCCGGAAAGGTTTTGAATCGATAAAAGATGTTCCTTTTCTTATAAGTTTTAATATCTATCTCGGTCTTTACTTGTTTATTCATCTATTGAACCTGAACTTTCTCAGCTTTATGGTCTTTATATGATTTGATAATCAAAACAAAATAGTAGATTAAGCCAACTGCTAAGACGATATGACCAAGACCTGAGAAAACTGAAATGATAGTAGAGCCAGTCGAAGAGAGCATACCATTATCAGTCTTCACTAACACATCAAATGTCCCTCTGATCAATAACATAATTCCAGTTAGTGAAACCCCAGTATTATAGATAATAAAAGGGATTTTTTCTTTCTTCTCATCCAGTTCAAAGAAAGTCAATAAGACACCTAATAAAAGATTTATTATCATTCCTAAGACTAATAAATGAGGGTGCACTAATCCTAGAGGAGTATAGGCATTAACATAGCCTAGCGCCTTAGTGAATTCCCGATAATAGACTCCACATAATAGTCCGACTACTAAATAGACTAATCCTGTAATCACATAGCATTTAGCCGGTTTTTTCATAATTAACTCCTTTTTTTAAAAAACAGCTTATTATTCTGGCACTACAAATTTAACAGACTTAGGAAGAATACAGGCTTCAATCTTCTTGGTTTTGAAGACTTCGCCGTCAATAGCATAAGCTAAATTCTTATTGGACTCTAAAGAAACTTTCTTGCCCCTGATATAGGTGACAATGTTTTTCAGATCCGGATTATTGATATGTTTACCGGCTTTGAAGACTTTAACTAAAGGGGCAGCCTTGAACCTGGATATCTTATTCAATAAACAAATATCAATCAGACCATCATCGGTTTTAGCTTCAGGACAGCAATAGAAGCCACCGCCATAGCAGTAACCGTTAGCAATGGCAATCAGCATGGCTTTCCCATCATGAATCACTTTATCATCGACGCTTACTTTCATATACTGATTCACTTTAAACAAAAGAGCAGTAAAAGCACTTAGGTAATAGCTGAATGGTCCAGTCATAAAAGGAACTTTCTTGAATTTCTGCATTAAGTAAGTGACCTCACCGTCAAAGCCACAATTGGTGATGTTCATACAAATCCGGTCATTGACTTTCAAACAGTCAACTTCCCTGGTCTTGCCATTAATCAATTTATCTAAATCACGGAAATTATTGATATCACCGAAATTCTTGCAGAAATCATTTCCGCTTCCAGTCGCAAAACTAGTTATTTCAGCCTGCGAATAACCAAAGCTTCCGTTAGCTGTCTCATATAAAGTCCCATCGCCTCCACAGGCATAGAAACGGAAAACCTCTCCAGTCTTGTTATTGGAAAGAGTTTCCTTAACAAAACGTTCACCGTCTCCTTTTGACTTGGTGACATAAGTCTGGTAATCAATCAGTCCGTCATATTTATAAAGAAAAGAACAGATGTCCTTCTCGCGATCAGATTTACCGGCGGTAGGATTTATGATAAATATATGTTTCATGGAATGCCTTAGCTGATAAACAGCTTATCTAATCATTATCACACCTAAAAGGTTTAGCTACAACTTGAATATTTGTTTCTAAAGAAGAAAGGCTGTCAAAACGCCTCATTTGAAACCTGACTGATTTCTTTTTTTCTTTAAAACAAAAAAAGCGCACCGTTTCAGGTGCGACAATTTTTAATGGCGGGGGAAGAAAGAATCGAACTCTCAATAACGGTTTTGGAGACCGCTGTTATACCATTTAACTATTCCCCCAACAATCGAGAACAGCATTGTCTAGTTTAGAGAAAATACAGTGAAAAGTCAATTAAAAGTAAGGCAGAAGCTAGGCTTCTGCCTTACATCTTCTTATTTTGCTTGATAAGTCTTAGCAATCTTAGAGACTAACCCCATATCAGCTTTACCGGCATACTTAGTCTTAAAAGCAACCATTATCGACTTAATGGATTTATCAGCCAAGCCATCAATGACTTTCTTGATATCATCTTCACTCATCATCTCCGGAAGATAGGATTTGACTAAAGCAATCTGGGACTGGATGTTTTTAACATCATCCTGACGATTAGCTGAAGCATACATATTCATTTCGTCTTCTAGTTCCTTCATAGTCTTGTTCAATAAGGAAACCATATCGGCATCAGTCATTTCCTGATTGTTGGCTTTCTTATCGATCATGGTTTTCTGATAAGAACCGATTAAGACACCTAAAACATTCTGCTTATTGGAATCATGATCCTTCAAAGCCTGCATCTTCGCCTTCTTCAAATCAATTAATGTAATCATTTGTTTTTACCTCATTTACGTAACTGAGATTATAGACCTTATTTTTCTTACTTAAGCAAATTATGAACGAATATGGACATACCTTTGCTGACTGCGGTCTCAGGATTAGGAGCAATTCGGACTGGAATTGAAAGAGTTTCAGCAAAATACTCTTTTAGTCCAGTTAGCAAAGAACCACCACCAGTTAAGACTAAGCCGTTTTTAATCAAATCAGCGGATAATTCCGGAGGAATAGAAGCAATAACATCCGTTATCTTCAAAGCAATATATTCTGCTAGAGGAATCAAAGCCGACTTCAGTTCACCGGAGGATACAATCATGGATGAAGGGAGAGAAGTGATGGTATCACGACCCTTGACATCAACAAGTCGTTCTTCCCCGTTAGGAGCTACGCTTCCGATTCTCATCTTCACATATTCAGCACTTTTAGCGCCAATCTGTAAATGCTTCTTTAAAACCATGTAACGTCTAATGGCTTCATCAAAGGTATTAGAAGAAATGAAGGTAGATTCACAGCTGACAATATCGCCTAAAGAAAGAACACCAATATCAGTTATTCCAGCTCCTATGTTGCAGACAAGAGTGGCAGTTGGAGCATAGACATTCTCACCGGCACCTAAAGCTGCTAATTTAGCTTGGCTTTCAATAAAGATTTCCTTAGCCTGAAAATTCTTGGCAATCTCAATCAAGGCTTTACGGTTAACCTTGCTGCACTGAGAAGGAGCGGAAAAGAGAATGGAGGCATTGCGGAAAGTCTTCTCAAGATGAAGATTCTGGAAAATCTTGTCTAAGAACATGAAGCAAGCATCGGAATCAGCTATAAATCCATGTTCAACCGGGTTAGTGATTTCATAATTGTAAGGTGTCTTACCCTGAATTTTGCTAGCCAAAAAACCGATTTCTTTAACTTCATGACTGTTTTTGTCAATGGCAACACATGTCGGTTCATTAAAGACAACCGAATCCGAATTCGATGAATAGACCAAGGTATTAGCTGTTCCTAAGTCTACGCCAATTATTTCTTTTCTTAGCATCTATAGTATTCTACTATTTTTGTCTCTCAATTGAAATTACTTATATCTAACCAATTAAGAAAAAAAGCACTCATAAACCAATTAATTGTTCATGAGTGCCTATAATCTAAACTAAACAGCCTACTTCGTAGTCTCGGGTTCAGGCTTTACTTCACTGATTGCTTCTTTAACAACACTGGCAGCACTTGCTAAGCCTTTAGCAGTCTCAGGAATGAAGATCTTAGTAGCCTTACCATCAGCGACCTTAGCTAAGGCTTCATAATAACGTAAAGTAAGAACTGCTTGATCAGCTTCAGCTGACTTCACGGCCTTGATACCTTCAGCTTCGGCCTCTCTGATCAGCTTAATACCATCTGCTTCGGCCTGCTTCATGTTTCTTAAACTCTGAGCATCACCTTCAGCTTTGAGAATGGCGGCCTGCTTCTCAGATTCAGCATTGAGAATCATAGAAGCCTTCTTACCTTCAGCAATCAGAATATCAGACTGCTTCTCACCTTCAGCCAGCAAGATCTTTTCACGCTTTTCACGTTCAGCTCTCATCTGTCTTTCCATAGCATTTCTAATATCCTGCGGAGGAAGAATGTTCTTGACTTCAACTCGATTGACCTTGATTCCCCACGGATCAGTGGCTTCATCAAGAATTTGTCTCATTTTACCGTTGATGATGTCTCTAGAAGTCAAAGTGCCATCAAGATCCAAATCACCGATGATGTTTCTTAAGGTAGTAGCAGAAAGATATTCAATAGCGGCAATCGGGTTCTCAACACCATAGGCATAAAGCTTAGGATCAGTCACTTGGAAGAAGATAACCGTATCAATCTCCATAGTGACATTATCTTTAGTAATAACAGATTGAGGTTCAAAATCCTTAACCTGTTCCTTCATGGAAATTGCATGAGTGACCCGGTCAATGAACGGAATCAGGAAATGAATGCCAACACCCCAAGTAGAATGATAAGCACCCATTCTTTCCACAATCATCTTATCCGTCTGATGAACGATACGGATATTGCAAATGACAATTAGAATCAAGACAAATAAGATCGAACAAATAACGATAACAGCAATTAATCCTGGATTCATATTATTTTTCCTCCGAGGTTGCTTCATCAGCAACTTTCTTTACTACCAACTTATTTCCGGTAACGGATAAGACTTCTACCACTGAGCCTTCTTGTATGACTTCATTGTCATTAGTGGAGATAGCAGTCCAGATAACGTCATTGACTTTGCATTCGCCGGAATGAAGAGGAGTAATCTTCTTTGTCAGGATGCCTTTCTTATGAGCAATATCATCAATGTTGCTGTTAAGAACATCCTTCTTCAGGAATTTATTAACTAACGGTCTCAAACACAACAAGGTGACAATGGAGATGACAATGAAGACAATCAATTCAATCCACCATTCCACTCCTGGAATAAAGGAAATAATCAAGGCTACCACACTGCCGAATGAAAACCAGACGCTGACTAAATCAGTACCTATAGCCTCAATGATTAAAGAAACAACGAAGACTGACAGCCATATAGCCCACATCCATGTTTCCATTTCAGTTGCCTCCTTTTACAGACGTTTCTATTATAAGAAATCCTTCATCATTATTCCATCTAGTACTGTACTTTTGAGGATCGGAAGATAAAGAGAGCGAGCAAGCCTGCTCAATATTCTTCATTAAAGAACAAGAACAGATACGGGAATAAGTCTTCTTACATTGAAAAGAGAAGATCATCTCAGTCGGAATGTCGCCTCTTTCAACCTGATTCTTTGATAGCGGTCTAATAACGATGTTCTTTTTCTCATCAACTCCAACTTGAACTTTGTAGGCGGAAATAAGCTGCTGACCGGCAATAGTATTCAAAGTGATATTAGTGGAATATAGGGAAGCCGTTCCTTCATCTGGGTGTTTTCCAAACCATTGTATTGTCATTTTAACCTCCTAAGCAGCATCATGATACACAATAGTTCAAAATAATTCAAGAGAATTCATACAGTAAAGCAAAAAAATTCCTTCCTGCCGAAGCAAGAAGGAATAATTTGTTTTAGAACTTAGAGAATTCTTCCGGATGATGAGCTTCATACTTCTTACGTTCTTCCGTGTTGAGAATCTTCTTTCTCATACGGATGGACTTAGGAGTGATTTCGACTAATTCATCGGAATTGACATAATCAAGGCAATCTTCCAAAGACATCTTACGGGGAGTCTTTAAAACAATTGTGACATCCTTGTTAGAGTTTCTTTCGTTGTTCTTTGGCTTAGTCTTAGTAACATTGACAGCCAAATCGTTCTGATATTTGTTTTCACCGACAATCATGCCTTCATAGACATCAACGCCAGGCCCAATGAACATGGTGCCACGTTCCTCAGTTGACTTGATGGCATAGGAAGTAGACATGCCAGCATCAGTAGAAACTAAGACGCCGGACTGTCTTTGACCAATCGGACGATTGATCTTCGGACGGAATTCACGGAAGGAGTGGTTGATGATGCCATAACCTCTAGTGACTGTTAAGAAAGTGTTCATGAAAGAAATAAGGCCACGGGAAGGAATGATATACACTAAGCGGGTCTGACCGTTTTCTTCAGTCATATTGACAGTCTCAGCGCATCTTCCGCCGACCAACTGCATGACTGAGCCAGCATATTCATCCGGAACATCAATCTGTAAATCTTCGAAAGGCTCATATTCGACACCATTGATCATTTTTGTGATGACCATCGGCTTAGAGACCTGAAGTTCAAAGCCTTCACGACGCATGGTTTCAATTAAAACAGATAAATGAAGTTCACCACGTCCAGTGACAATGAAAGCTTCACTGGTGGCATTGACTTCAAAACGCATGGAAACATCACGCTGGGATTCCTCATATAAACGGTCCTGAATCTTCTGAGCCGTTAACAGTTTTCCATCATGGCCAGAGAAAGGAGAGTTGTTGGCAGCAAAGGTCATCTTCATAGTAGGTTCATCAATACGAAGAGGAGGTAAGGCATCGAGATGATCAGGCTGGCAGATAGTTTCACCAACCATGATGTCCGGAAGTCCGGCTACACCGCAGATATCGCCACCATCGACATGATTGACTTCGACTCGATCAAGTCCATGGAATGTGAAAAGCTTAGCCACCTTGAAGGTTTCCTGCTTCCCATCAAGACGAATGCAGGTAACAGTCTGTCCAAAGTCGATAGAGCCACGATCAACACGGCCGATACCGATTCTGCCGACATAACGGTTGTAATCAAGTAAAGAAGGCTGGAACTGAAGCGGAGCTTTTTCATCGCACTTCGGAGCCGGGATGGTCTTGATGATGGTATCAAAGAGACAATCCATGCCGTACTTCTGAGTATCCAGAGCCGGTTTTAAGGAAGAAGTCATATTTAAGGCTGAGGTGTAAACAACTGGGAACTCCAGCTGGTCATCAGTAGCGCCTAAATCCATGAAAAGCTCTAAGACTTCATTCAAAGCCTTTTCCGGATCAGCCCCTGGACGGTCAACCTTATTGATTACGACCACCGTCTTCAAGTGATAGGAAATAGCTTGCTTCAAAACGAAGCGGGTCTGCGGCATCGGTCCATCAAAGGCATCGATTAAAAGGCAGACGCCATCAACCATGTTCATGATTCGTTCGACTTCACCGGAGAAATCGGCATGGCCAGGAGTATCAACAATGTTGATCTTGAAGCCGTTGTAATTGACACCGGTAGTCTTGGCAAGAATAGTGATGCCTCGTTCATGTTCCAAAGGATTGGAATCCATGCAGCAGGTAGCGACTTTCTCGTTATCTCTGAAGGTTCCACTCGTCTTTAGCATGGCGTCGACTAAAGTAGTCTTGCCGTGATCGACATGGGCGATAATAGCAACGTTTCTGATTTTTTCATTCATATGAGAATCTCCTTAATATCGCATAGAAAAAATGCAACTTTAAGATTATATAATAAAAAAGCACCGACAAAATATATTTTTTTAAGGAAATTGGTTACATCGCCTTCGAAAGATCATCATAAAGAGCACTTAATTCCTTATTAAGAGCATCCAATTGGTCGGAAACCTGCTGTAATTTTGCCGGGTCGTTGAAGTATTCAGGCAAAGAGCAGAGATCGGTGAGATCCTTCTTCTTCTTTTCGGCTTTGTCAATCTTATCAAGAATCTTTTCAGGAGCTTCTCTTGTCAATCGGGTTTTCTTGACAACAGTGGTATCTTCTTTTTTCTTCTCCATCTTCTCCTGTTTCAAGGCTTTGTTCTTTTCTTCCAGCTGCGCTTTTTCATCAGCCATGATCTGATTGAGACGCTTTTCCTTGAACTCAGAATACGGTCCTTCATAGTAATAGCCGTTGCCATTATAGAAATAAAGCAATTTATCGCAGGTCTTGTCAACAAAGTCTCGGTCATGGGAAATAATGACTAGGGTTCCTTCATAATCATTAAGGGCATCAATCAGTTCGGAGATAGACATCATATCCAGATGGTTAGTAGGCTCATCAAGCAAAAGCATGTCATAGTCTTCCAAAGAAAGGTGGAGAATCTCGATTCGCATCAATTCTCCCCCTGACAAATCAGAGAGCTTTTTCTCATTGGCCTCTTCATAAGTAAAGGCGTAACGTCCTAAGCCGGCATAGATATCCTCATTGGACATTCTCGGATAAAGGTTTCTAAAATAATTGAACAAGGTCTCTTCATCCTGATAAGAGCGGATGTCCTGACGTAAGACACCCATAGTTAGATGGAAATACCTTCTGATGTCGCCAGCTAAGGGTTTAAGTTCATTCAAAAGAGTCTTACCAAAAGTCGTCTTACCGGCACCGTTAGCACCCATGACCGCTAAATGGTCTCTTCCGAATAAGGTAAAAGTGATGTGATTGATCAAAGGCTTATCATAACCAATGGAGACATCGGTAAAATCAATCAGTTTCTTGCCTTCCCGGATTTCACCTTTCAATCCGATAGAAAGCTTTTTGGTCTTAATGGCACTAGGATCCGAAATTGAGGAAGATTCAAGCCTAGCCAGTTTCTTTACTCGATCCTGCGCTCTTGAGGCAAAGCGAGGCTTAGGCATATAGAAAGTGATGAATTTCTGCAGCTTGGCCTTCTGTTCTTCCTGAGCCTGATACTGTTCCAACTCATTCTCGTATTTTTCCTTCTTCTGGCGGGCAAAATTATCATAGGTGCAGTTATACATCGTAAAGGCCTTATTATTGATATCCAGCACCCGATTGGCTAAACGAGTGACAAAGGCAATATCATGGGACACAAACAAAACGGCGCCCTGATAAGTGGATAAATAATCTTCCAGCCATTCGATAGAAATAATATCCAGATGGTTAGTCGGTTCATCGAGGACCAGAAGATCAGGATTAATCAAAAGCAGCTTGGCAAAAGCCACACGGGTCTTCTCACCGCCTGAAAAAGTAGCTATTTTTCTTTGATAGTCATTCTCATTGAAAGAGAACATGTTGAGAATGGTGGCAATCCGATAACGGTAGTTATAACCGTCCTCTGATTCAAAAGCCGTCTCTTTCTGGGAATAGTCCTCTAAAAGAGAAGCATTGTCAGGATCTAAAGCCAGCTGATTGGAAACCTCATGAAGCTTTTTTTCATCATCAATGACTTTGGCAAAAACCGACAAAGCCTCTTCATAAAGAGTGTTCTCCGGATTTTCGATGACATCCTGACTCAAATACCCGACGGAGCAGGATTTGGAGATGATGACATTCCCACCGGATTTTTCTTCCTGACCAAGAATCATTTTAATCAGAGTCGACTTACCGGTCCCATTAGGGCCAAGGATAGCAACCCGATCATGGTCACGCACAATAAAAGAGACGGGAGCGAATAGCTTCTCACCGGAAAACTCTTTATATAAATCCTGGACGGAAAGTATGACTGACATGTTTTTTTATTCTTTAGTAATCACAAAGTCTTTGGACTTTTGGTCATAGGTGATTAATTCTTCAACGACTTTCGGCTCCGAAATAGGATCGGCCGTAATATCAAAGCAATTCAGGATATCGGAAATCATTCCCTGCATATCAGGACGTTCCGTATAAAAAGTAAGAAGGGAGTCGCCTTTAGCCACACTGTCTCCTAGCTTCTTATTGAGAACAATGCCAGCTGCCGGATCAATAATATCATCTTTCGTTTCTCTTCCAGCACCTAAATGCATGGAAGCAATGCCTAAAGCCATGGTATTGATAGAAGTGATGTAACCGGCTTTCATTGAACGAATAGGGAAAGAATAACGGGCTACTGGGAACTTAGCCGGATCATCAATGTAGCTAGTATCTCCTCCCTGAGCCCTTACAAAATCCCGGAAGATAGCAAAAGCCTGACCATTCTTGACATTTTCCTTAATGGCAGCAATGGCTTTATTGCGGTCATCGAAGATTTTAGCCTGAAGCAGCATTGTTGCACCGGAAGAATAGCAAAGATCCGTAAAGTCCTTCGGGCCTTTGCCTTTCAAAGTGTTAATGGCTTCCTTGACTTCAAGGATGTTACCAATGGCAAAGCCTAAGGGCTGATTCATCGAAGTAATCTCAGCTCTGACATCTTTGCCGAAATAGATACCAATCTTCACCATGAGCTTAGCCAGTTCTTCAGCGTCGGCCTTCGTATGCATAAAAGCTCCACTGCCGTATTTGACATCCAACAGAATGCAATCACATCCAGCGGCGAGCTTCTTAGACATGATGGAAGAAGCAATCAAAGGCATAGAATCAACTGTTCCAGTTACATCTCTTAATGCATAAAGCTTCTTATCAGCCACATCCAGCTTGTCAGATTGGCCAATAATGGACATGCCGACTTCATTGACAGTGTTAATAAACTCTTCAGCCTTTAAATCAATTCTCATTCCAGGAATAGATTCCAGCTTATCAAGAGTGCCTCCAGTGAAACCTAAGCCACGGCCAGACATCTTAGCAATCTTGATTCCTAATGAAGCAACCATCGGGCATAAAGCCATACTAGTCTTATCACCAACACCACCAGTGGAATGCTTATCGCATTTAACGCCTTTGATGGAAGAGAGATTAAGCATCTCGCCTGAATGCATCATAGCTTCCGTCAGATGGAAAGTCTCCGACTCACTCATTCCTTTTAAGCGGATTGCCATCAATAAAGAAGATACCTGATAATCCGGTATTTTGTTTTCACAGTAATTGCTGATCCAATAGTTGATTTCATCCTCGCTCAGTTCCTGACCAAGTTTTTTCTTCTCTATAATTGAAAGTATATCCACGTTTCTAACCTCATTTTATAATTAAATTATATCACATAAAAGAAGCCGATTTATGATAGATATCACCAAAAAAGCCGTCTGCTGAACGATTTCAGTAAACGGCTTTTGATTTTTGCTTAATTAATCAATGTAGATAACAACCCAGCGGTCATTATTGACACCGGATAAATTATCATAGACACGGACAAACAACGTATGTTCTCCACTCTTACCGGAATACTCTAAGACAGAATGTTCATTGATATAAACATATTCCTGATCATCTGAAGTCTCGCCATTAGCACAAAGAGCTTTTAAGGAAGTGAACATATTCTGAGCCTTGCCAACTAAGGTAAAGCCGCAGTTAGCGGAATGATGAACCGGAACATCCGAACCATTCTTTCTAGCTAACTTTATTTCACTGCCCTGAGTAAAGACAGTCTTCAGGAAATATTCCTTCACGTCATAGATAGAAGAAATCTGAGAGCTGAACTGAAGCTTCTGGCCATTCATCAATAGATACAGGTCTTCTCCAGTATCTACGGCCTTGGCAGGTTCAGGTTCTTTCACAGCAACGACATTCTTAAAAGCAACGTTCTTGCACGTTTTCTTAACTGAATTCTTATGTCCCTTGACACCATCTTCAGGCTTATTGTTAATATTATCGACAAACTTCTTTTTCATTTAACTTCCCCCTATTGAACTGTTTACTATATTATAGAAGATATCATTAAAAATAAAGAAGCAAAAAGCACCTATGAAAAAAATTAAGGAAGAAAAAGTAGCCACGAAAATGGATTATTCGTTGTTAGTTGCCCCATATTGTTCAAAAGAGCAGCAAACCTGTTTTATGGCTGGATTAAAGGAAAAAGCGATTACATCATTGCTTTTGAATTCCAGTAAACTTAACAAAGAGACGCTTTTGAAAAGCTATCCCGATCTGAACGAGGATCAGAAGGATACTTACTTATTCCGTTTTGACAAAGAAGAGGAACAGTTAGGAAAGTCGCTTCTTCATTTTGGAGGCGGATTCTATATTCTTGACCCTTCAAGTGCAGCTATCAGTTACTACTTAAGTCCCTTAGTTAAGAAAAATCCATTGGTTCTGGATTTGTGTGCTGCCCCAGGAGGCAAAAGCATCGCCTTCTCTTTAAGAAGACCGGATTCTCTTATCGTCGCTAACGATATTTCCTATCAAAGGGCGGTTGAGATAACAAAGAACACTGATCGTCTAGGTATGTCTAATATTCTTTCTCTGTCCTTGGATCCCACTAGAATCAGCCTGCCTTCTCTGTTTGACTTAGTTATTTTAGATGCTCCCTGCTCAGGAAGCGGCATGATCAGAAAAGATCCCGAGATGGAAAAAGACTGGTCTCTTGAAAAGATGAATCATCTTCTTCCGATTCAGGCTTACTTGCTGGATAAAGCCTATGAATGTCTTAAAAAAGATGGACTATTAGCTTATTCCACCTGTTCTTTGTCTATTGAAGAAGATGAAGAACAGATTAAGTCTTTTATAAAGAAGCATCCCGATATGAAAGTTGAGAAAATACCAGTCAGCAAGGATATCGTGTCTGGTGTTTCAAAACTTGGCTATCATTTAATTCCGGGCGTCTATCAGGGTGAAGGAATCTATTTTATTTTCTTAAGAAAAACCAGTGGCGCTGAAGTCATCGATGAAGAAATAAAATATAAAGTCGCTTCACCGATACCAGGAATGAAAGTCTTCGCGTATCGGAAAAATGAATTTCTGGTTCCAAAGATGACCAGAGAATTAAGCTCTCTGCCATTCATTGCTCCTGGCATCAAGATTCATGATGATACAGAACATCCCAAATGTCCTTTCGATCATGCCTATAGCAAAGTCAATCAGAATCTAAAGACTTTAGAATTGACTAAAGAGGAAGCTATCGCCTATGCGCTTGGCAATGAAGTAACCATTCATTCAGATATGGCTGACGGTTTACTGATTCTCACCTATCAGGGCTTACGCTTAGGCTTTGGAAAGAAAGTGGGAATCAGAATCAAGAATTACCTACCTAAAGGTCTTAGAGCTAACTTAACTGACTGATTTCCCTTTTTTTAAATAAAGGCATAGAAAAAAGGCAGCTTCTTTGGGAAACTGCCTTTTTAAGTGATTAGTCAGCTTGCTGATGACTAATCGATGATTTTCTGGTGCCAATGACAGGAGTCGGACCTGCGACCTACTGATTACAAATCAGTTGCTCTACCAGCTGAGCTACATTGGCAAGTATCATGGTGGGTTTAAGCAGATTCGGACTGCTGACCTCTTCCGTGTGAAGGAAGCGCTCTAACCAGCTGAGCTATAAACCCTAAAAACAAGCCCATATATCTTACCATTGACCTATTTCTCTTTCAAGAATATAAATCGACTACTTTATTATAGTTAAACCCTTGGAGACTCTTCAAGCAGTAAAGATTACCTCTAAAAAATATGTCTAAAGATAATCAATCTCATTCTTAAAAGACTCAGGATAAGAAAGAGAAAAAAAGATTAAGACCAAATCAGCTACAAAAAAAGCCCCATCACTAGGGCTAATTTATTAAGATGGTGGGTCTTAGTGGGATCGGACCACCGACCTTGCGCTTATCAAGCGCACGCTCTAACCAGCTGAGCTAAAGACCCATCTCAAAGCGTGTTTTATCTTAACTCTTGACTCTATCCTTGTCAATGGGAAAACAAAAAAGATTAGATTATACTTGAGAGTTTAGCCCTCTCTTGAATAATCAGTAACAAAATATTAGAATAGTTAGGATTTGGAGGACAAACAAATTATGGCTAAGAAAGTTTCTATCAATAAGGATTTATGTATCGGATGCGGTGCCTGCACTGGCACTTGCCCTGATGTCTTCGCTATTGGAGATGATGGCAAGGCTGAAGTCATCGGAACCGGTGATGATGCTGCTATCGACGAGGCTGCTGCTAGCTGCCCAGTCGGAGCTATTGAAGCTAAGTAGTTATTAGTCTAGTAAAGAAAATCCCTGATCAATCGGTCAGGGATTTTTTATTTGATTCTGATGACGACTGCTATCGTCTTCCTTATTAAGATATCACATTGATAGATATCAAAGAAATCATCCTGACTCTGTCTGGTTGTATCCGCAGTTATCTTTTCCTCTTTCAAATTAGAAGAGGAAGTAATCTCATAATCATTATCCGGGTAATTGGCTAAGCAGTAATCATTAACAAAAGCAATTAGTTTTTCATCTGAATTGACGAAGACAGTCTCGGTTTTATAGGATTTGGAGATTGTTAACTGATAAACATAAGTAGTTTTGCTTATCTGACTTAAGAATGAAACATCCGAAGAATGTTTCTTCTTCTTTTTCTTATTCTGAAGCCGTTCCTTCCGGATTTTAGTAGCGGCCTCTTCCTTAGCTATCTTCAGTAAAGAAGTAAAAGGAGAAATCCGAGAGAAGTCATCAGCTTTCATAAAGACTTTAGTTCCTAGCATTCCGCTTTTCAGTACTTGATAAATGACACGATTGAAAATCAGTTCATATGTTAAGCAGACTAAGAAACCTTTTAGAAGATTAAAAGGAAAATAGGCAACAAAGATGATTGCAGCATAGGAACCAGTGAAAGCACTGAAATACTGACTCATTGTCTGACTTAACTCCACATTATTGAAGACATCATAGCAAGTCAGAAACTGAGCTCCATAAGTTAAGAATGTTGGAGTAATGAACAGATAGTTCAGATAAGTCATGATCAAAGAAACAAAGGCAATGACGAAACTATAAGAGAGGATTCGATACTTGAATCCTTTGGAAAAGGCTTGGAAGCCTTTATCCATGATGAATAAAGCGAAGGAATAAAGAATCGAAGTCAGGAAGGCCGTAATCTGACCTATCGGAATCGGAGAGCCAACAGGTCCAAATGTTAAAGCGGTCAGCAGAGTTTTAATTAAAGCCACTGCCAAGGAAGACCAAAATCCATATAAAGAGTAGCTGACCAAAACCACCGCATCCGAAACTTCAATTTCCAAAAAAGGCAAAAGCCAGTAGACCTGGACTTTGCCCATCATCATTAAAAGATATCCTAAGGCTGATAGAAGAGAGACAATGACTAGTCGTAGAACCTGCTCATGAACTGTGAATCTTTGAGATAGTCTACTCTTCATAGGGATTGGTTTTTACGAAGGTGTTATGGGCCTTGTCATAAAGACACTGGGTTTTCATATCTTCAATCACATCCGCAGGTATTTCCTGGTATTTGCCTTCCGGTAAACGTCCTAACAGCAAAGAGCCGATACGGATTCTGGTTAAAGAAATGACCGGATGTCCTAAAGTCTCCATCATGTGTCGAACTTCCCGTTTCTTTCCTTCACGGATTGTAATTGATAACAGGCAGTCATCATCCCGATCCTGCAGAATCTTAGCCTTAGCCGGCAAAGCCGTATAGCCTTCACGAGTTATATATAAACCTTTTTGAAGTTTATCAACTTCGTCACCGTTAAGAGGATAACGTCCCTTGACTAAGTATTCCTTTTCAGGAGCGGAAGAAGGATGAGTGACTAGATTAGCAAATTCGCCATCGTTAGTCATAATCAGCAAGCCAGTCGAATTATGGTCCAGTCTTCCAACTGGGAAGACTCGTCCGTAAGATTCCGGAATCAGTTCCACAACAGTGGGACGGCCTTCAGGATCGTTGGCAGTGGAGACATAATCAAAAGGTTTGTTCAGCATCAGATAAACTGGATTGACATTACTCGTACCGCCGATGCTTTTGCCATCGACTTTGATGTCATCAGTCTCCAAGCATTTGAAACCGGCTTCAGTAATGGTTTCACCATTGACTGAGATACGGCCGTCAGCTAATAAAGCCTCAGCCTTACGTCTTGAGCAGTATCCCAACTGGGATAATATCTTTTGTATTCTTTCTTTTTCCATAAGCAAACTATTTTAACCCTTTTTAGCCTTAGAAGAAACAGACACGCCAAGCAAATTTCAGCTTTTGTGGCTTAAAAACAAAAATGCCTAGGGCTAGCCTAGGCAATTTAAGCCAACTGGTGGATCAAACAGGACTTGGACCTGTAACCACTCGGTTATGGGCCGAGTGCTCTAACCAATTGAGCTATTGATCCCAATATGGTGGCTGTGAGGAGGGTCGAACTCTTGACGTACCGGGTA
>JBAXZY010000007.1:0-32119 GCA_041670045.1 Bacilli bacterium
CTATTTAGTTTATATTAATAGAAAGAGGTAGGAGCCATGGGAATTGTCGATATCAAGATTAATGAGACGCACTCCTTAAAAGGAAACCATTATGAAGTGGAGAATGAGAAAGCCTTTCTAGTCATCATCACCGGCATGGATGAGCACTCCGAAAGATATGAGAAATTTGCAAAATTCCTCAATCAAAGCGGAATCGATGTCTATGTCTTTGATCATTTCGGGCAAGGATTAAATGCCAGTGATCCTAAAGACCAGCAGAAATCATTTGTAGGAGCCTGGGATTTAACTCTAGAAGCTCTAAACAAAGAAGTCAAAGAACTTAGAAAATTCGGCTTACCTGTCTATCTGATGGGCCATTCTATGGGTTCCTTCTATGTGCAGTCCTATTTGGAGCATTATCCAGATACCGTTGATAAAGCCATCATCATGGGATCAAACGGACCAAACAAAGCCTTGTATACCTTGGCTAATTTCTTAGCTAAAGTCACTACCCATCAAAGCAATTGGGATAAACCTTCCCGCTTCATGCAGAATTTGGCTTTAGGCGGATATGCAAAAAGCATCAAGAACCGGAAAACCGACTGTGACTGGCTTTCCTATAATGAAGAAAACGTCAAAAACTATATTGCTGACCCGTACTGCGGACACATCAATACCTGCGGTTTCTATCATGAATTCTTTAAGGGCATGAATACTCTTTATCAAAAGAAATATCTTAAAAACATCAGTCCCAAAGAAAAGATTCTGATTGTCTCCGGAAGCGAAGACCCGGTAGGCAACTGTTCTAAAGGACCAGTAGCCTTAAAGAAAATGTACGATCAATTAGGAGTCGAGGATGTGACCTTAATCATCTATCCCCATATGAGACATGAAATCCTCAATGAATTAGACGGTCAGAAGCCAGCAAATGACATCAAGGACTTCTTACTGAAATAAGCCGTTTGCTTTTCTAAGCAACTACGAAACACGGTTTTTAATTGGCCTTAAAGAACCAAAGAAACCAAAGGAACCGTGACAATACTGAGAATCGTTCCTAAGATCACCATATCAGCAGCACTCTCCTGGCCCTGATTAATCATTTCCGTGAAATTCTGAACCACAGCCGCAATCGGAGTACTAGCCAGGACCACAAACGTTATCTTAAAGTCACTATCAAGAGGAATGGCATAAAGAATACCAAAGACAATAAAAGGAATGACCAGCTGTTTGATGATGACCGCCACATAATTCTGAAAACTGCAGAAGAAGTTTTTTAAGTTGATGGTTGCTAACCTCATGCCAAGAATGATCATACATAAAGCCGTTGACATCTTAGCAAGAATCATCAGTGAACTATCAATCGTTGAGCCAACATAAGGTATCGTAGCTAAATGGAAATCACAGAAGTAGAAGATTAAAGAAATAAGAAAGCCAATAGTGGCCGGATTCAGTAAGATTTTCTTTAGGCTGATATACTTTTTATCCTGAGTAATAAGATAGCTTGCTAAAGACCAGCCAAGAATATTCATCACAGTCAGAAAAGTAGTGCAGATCATAGCTCCTTGGGTGAAATCAGGAAGCAAGGCTTCAATGATGGGTACACCTAAGAAAGCCACATTGCCAAAGGCAGCTGAAACACATAAAACCCTATTAGTGACATTAGCAAAATGTTTTCTTAAAATAAAAGCCATAACTAGCATCACTAGCAGCATCAATAGCAGTGCCATCAAAAAAGTCAGACCAATCAAATAAGTATTGCTAGTGGAATACGTGACTTTCTGGAAAGAATAGAAAGTCAGCACTGGCTGACAGACCATCATCAGAACCTTTGAAAAGGATTTGATGTGATTCTCCGGAACGGCTTTGAATTTGACTAATAAAAATCCGGGTATGACAAAAAGAAGCACGCCAGCTACCGTTATCAACGTTATTAAAAAATCATTCATTTATTTTTAGCGTGAAAATTATATCATAGACAAATGAACAATTAGATAATTCAAGCAAAGAAAAAGCACTTTATATGGAAAAGTGCTTGCTAGATACGCATATTTTTAATTATTGGCTGTTCACTGAGCAATTAGTGAGCAAGGCCTTGATTAATATTATTTCTTATCTTCTTCGTAATGTTTCTTCAAAGCCGCAAAAGTCTTATCGGAAAGATCATGTTCAATCTTGCAGGCATCGGAATAAGCGGTGTCTTTGTCAACTCCTAAGGAAATCAAAAAGGAGCCGATCACTTGATGACGTTCATAAATCTTGCTAGCTATATTCATACCCGCTTCTGTCAAAGTCAGTTCCTGATGATCGTTAATATGAACATACCCCTTGTCTTCTAGTTTCTTTAAGGCAATTGAAACACTTGGCTTTGAGAAAGACATGGAAGTTGCAATATCGATAGCATGAACAGCCTTCTTCCCCTTTTCCTCAAGCATCAGTATTCGTTCAAGATAATCTTCTTCCGATTCATGTGTGTTCATAGATTTCGCTCCCTGATTTTCTTTATTATAAGTTAAAAGAAAAGAAAGTAATAAAAAATACTTTCCAGTTTAAGGATTTAAATAAAAAAAGGTGAGCAATTAGCTCACCTTGATAGTTACTGACATTGGTGCCCGGGGCCGGAATCGAACCGGCATGAGTGATTAGCTCGCAGGATTTTAAATCCTGTGCGTCTACCTATTTCGCCACCCGGGCAAGAAATGGTGTCTCGTACCAGGTTTGAACTGGTGGCCCCATGATTAAAAGTCATGTGCTCTACCAACTGAGCTAACGAGACAAGTAGCATCGTAACTTTGAAGACTGACAGCAGGTAAGATAGAAATGGCTGGGGTAGGTGGATTCGAACCACCGCATATCAGAGTCAAAGTCTGATGCCTTACCGCTTGGCTATACCCCAAGTAAGGCTATATCGTCACGTCGATTAAGACGTTACGGTTTAATTAATGGTGGGCGGGGGTGGATTTGAACCACCGAACCCGAAGGAACAGATTTACAGTCTGCCGCATTTGGCCGCTTTGCTACTCGCCCATTAATTCGTCTCAACATGCTTGAAGATATGGTGGATGCTAAGAGGTTCGAACTCCTGACCTCCGCCGTGTAAAGGCGATGCTCTTCCAGCTGAGCTAAGCATCCCCGTAATTCAAGCGCTTTGATATTCTAGCAAAGGAAGAAAAGATATTCAAGATAAAACTAAGTCGTTTGACAAGAATAGTTACTGAAATTAAGCATCTAAAGGCTAATAAGGAATAGATATTGCCCTTAAAGACCTTATTTAAGACCTTTAAGGGCAAGAAGTCAAATATTTATCGACTAACGAACGATGGTGGCATCACCATCGGTGCAGGTAACAGAAGTGATCGTATCATCTAAGAAGGCGTTAGTACCAACGGTGACTTTAGCCCAATCAGCCAATGTTCCATTGTACTTGATGGAAGTAAGTTTAGAGCCAAATCCGGCAAAGAAATAATCAGCGATTTTAGTGACGGTCTTTGATAAGAAGAGCGAAGTTACTCGATTACCCATGCCACTATAAGAATAATTAGACGAAGTGGAACCCATGGCTTTATGGCTTCCGGCATCAAGCGTGGTGATACCAGTTCCGATCACCCAATCGGTATAACTATAGAAGGAGGCATTAATTCCGGTAATGGTATAGTTCTTAGAGGCATCCTGATAATCATTTAATTTGCCACCGGCAAAATAGAGATTGTTGCCATCGTGCTTGTATTCTTGTACCTTTGGAATGTAGGTATAAGTCTCCATGTAGTCATAAACACTAGTCACGTTCATATCAACGGCAGTGGCCGTATAGAAATGGGGCACAAGCTCTACATTATCAGCTAATTTTGTTAGATCAACAATTGCTGTGGTATCAGTCTTAGTAGTCCAGCCATTGAAGAAATAAGCAGCTACACCATCACTTTCCTTCTCAGGAAGGTAGCCAGTGTAAGCGACCGTTTCACCGGCTTTGAACTCAATGTCTTTTAGTTTAGTAGTCCCATCCGTGTCATAGAACGAAGCCGTCTTAGAAGTATTAGCTAAGACTGTGATCTTGAAGGAAACACTGCTGACATCAGTGGCATCTTTCTTAGTTACAGTGATGACTTCATCAATCACCGCCTTAGCTAAGACCGTGCCTTGAGTTATTTCGCCCTCGGGAGTCGAGAAAACTAAATCATCGAGTGTTAAAGCTGATAAGACCGGATCCTTGTCATTGGTCTTAGTGGATAGCTGCACCACAATACCAGTCAAATCAAAAGTCTCATTAATATTGTAAGAGACTTTATTAGGAGCGGCAATCAGGATTAATGATTTAACTAAACCTTCGATACAATGCCCCTTCGCTCAATAAGTTAACCGATTCATACAAAAACAGTTAACTATTCAAGAAAACGCTTTCAAAGAAATGCAATAGTTTAACCGTTTTCGCTGTTTTCGTTGACTTTTATAATCACAATAAGCTAAAAAGTACGTGTTTAAGCCACTTTTGATTATTGTATTTGAATAATAAAAAAAAGTTCTTTTACTTTATCGTGCTCAAGTGAAAAGAGCAAATATTAGAATTTCATATATTTTAATTATTCCTGATTTTTATCTATCATATTTGATTTTTAGTTTATTTTTCATATTTTTTTGATTTTTTGGGGAAATTATTTGATTATGTGATTAATTAAATATTTGAAAATATACGAATTGTATGTCTTTTTAATGTTTTCTTGAATTTTTAGCCAAAGATTTTAAATAATGAAAAGACTATTTATAATTTTTTACTTTGATAAAGGTAAATCTCAACTAGCAAATTCAATATGTTGATTATGATTATTACTGTTGAGTTATTACCCTTGAAAGGAATCCTTAAATTATGAAAAAGAACCGTTTACTGTTTGTCTCGGTTTTGGCCTTAGGAATGTTAGCTTCCTGTGGTCAGACTTCCGCTTCCGGAAATTCTTCATCAACCTCCTCGGCCACTTCCGAATCATCTAAAGCTTCTTCCTCTGATGTTTCATCTTCAGAAGTTTCATCATCATCGTCTTCATCATCCTCTTCTTCATCCTCTTCTGCTCCAGTCGAATATACTGTTTCAAAGAACCTGACCGGAGATGGCAGTGGTGACATTGCTTTCTCTTCTGAAACCGCCATTGAAGGCACTACGGTCACGATTACCGTAACTGAAAATGAAGGTTCTAAGCTCAAGGCCATCACTTCTGATCAGGTCACTCTTACTAAAGTCACTGATACTTCCTATACCTTTATAATGGGAACTGAGAATGTTACCGTCAATGCTGAATTTGAGTTCTATCATACAATTTTAGCTTTCAACAACTACACTTCTTATAGTGGTGTTTATTTAAAGGACACCGATGCTCAGGTTGGTGATGGCGCTTTTGTCGGAGACAATCTGACTATTGCCATTTATTTTGATAATCCGACTTCTATCAACTCCTTAAAGCTCTTAGTCAACAGTCTTTCTTATACTTTGGATGCATCTGATGACAGTCATATTTATAAAGTCACCTTTGTTATTCCGGATAAGAACGTTGTCTTAGGCTTGGCTAGCAATTTAAGCAATGCCAGTGAAACAGGCTATTCAGTGACTTTCGATGATATTCCAGTGCTGATTATCAAATCTTAGGCATCAAGGCTGGGGTTAAGTATTCATACGTGACTTTCTATGTCTACCATCGAGCCGGTTATGCTATCAATTCTGTCAGTTACACCGTTGATGGCTCAACTGATGCTGCCACTACCATTTCTAATTATGGTTATTATTCAGTCTATGGTTTATCCGCTAATATCACTATTAAGGTTGATGGTGATTATGTCGGTGAAAAGACTATTACCTATGCTGGAAATGAAAACATCGATATGGACAAATCCACTTTACCTACTAAGGGAACTCCTGGTGATAAGCTTTCTTTCTATCCTGTTGCCAAAGATGGCTACTATATCGTCAAGGCCGAATTCTCCGATTCTTCTATTTCTACCATGACTTATTTCTCTTCCTATGGCAGCATTACAATGCCTAAAGACGACTTAACTGTTACTTTCACTGTTAAAGCCTTGTCCACTATCTCTTCTGTTGAAACCACTCATGTGACTGCAGTCCATTATTATTCAGACTACAATTGCAAAACCGAAATCACCGGTGTCAGTCCTTCTTCGAGTTTGTATGTTGTCTATACCTGCGATGAGGGCTATTCAGTAACTTCACTCAGTGCTAACATCACGGGAGCTAATATTTATTCCGGTTCAGGAATCAACAGCAATGCCTTCAGCCTCTCCTTCTATAATGTAACTGACTTCCCTGCCGCCATTGTCCTCACTCCGACTGTCTCTCAAGCTCACACGGTATCTTTCGATACAGTCGATGGAATGACTTTTGGTTTCTCATCTGGTTTTTCTGCCACCAACTATGTCGGTTCCACTGTTCGTTTCACCGCTGTGGTCTCTGATGGTTATGAATTAGGCTCGATTACTGCTAAGTCCGGTGAAACAAGTGTAACTGTTAACTCCTATTATTCGGCTAATACTTATACCATTACCATGCCCGATGCTGATGTTGTCATATCAGCCGTAGTCACTAAATTAGAGGATGCTAGTATTATTGTGACTGGAATTGGTGGAGCCTCTTCTACTATTTCGAGTTGGTCCCTAACCGGTGCCAAGTCTAAAACCACTCTCTCTACCTTAACTACTTCTACTTCCGGATTCTATGTTACTGAATATGTTAACTATAGTCTTGTTTTAGCAAACAATTCTAAGACTGTTACTATGTCTGTTTCCCAGTCGGGAACTATGAAAGAATACGCACTTACTGCTAACCATCTTAATATTTCCGGATCCTTCCAGATTACAGATGCAAGTGTAAAGGTCTGGTTCACCTTAGCTGACAATACTACAGTCACTCCGACTGTCAGTGCCGGCGACTTAAGTCTGAGCTATAAGATCAATAACGCTGATGTCACTGACTTAACCAATGTCTACACCGGCGATTATGTTGGAGTCAAAGTCAATGACACCGTTGCTTCCACTCAGAAGATTGTCGCCTCAGTTGTCATCGGTTCTTCTTCTACTCCGCTTTCCGCAGGATCAGATGGTTATTATACCTTCACCGCTTCCGCTGACTTCACTTTGAATATCAATCTCAAGACCATCGTCAATTACACCTTGACTGTTGTCAATAACACCGCAGATGATACTCATTCCGCTATCACTACTTCCTCTTATGTCCATACTGCCTCTTATTCTCCTACTATTGTAACTGGTGAAAACGTTTTTGAGGAAGATACTGCCATCACCGTCTATTGTGGTTATTATCCTGGAATCAAGTTTGATGTCACTCAAGGTGACACTGTCTTAGCAACTGGTACTGGAAGCATCAATTACACCTTTGATCTAAAAGCCAATACTACAGTTACATTCTCCAGAGTTTAGTCTAATTTTCTGTAAGAATAAAAAAGGAGGCACTCTTAACGGAGTGCCTCTAATTGGTTAGAAAGGCTAATTATCATGAAAAAAGTATTATCAGTAACTTTAATGGCTGTGTCGTTATTTGCTGTCGGTGCCTGCAAAAAGACCGAGGTCTCAAATGCCAGTGATTCTGCTCAGACTTCTTCGTCGTCTTCGCAAGAAACATCTAGTTCAACCTCGGAGATTACTGAATTCACACCTAAAGCCATCTATGACGCCGTCTTAGCTAAAGCCACCGATTGTGTCTCTTATGACATAGCCTATAAAAGCTATTGGCTGGACTCAGAGGGTACATACACCGTGGGTTTACTTGATAGTTCCGCCCGTTATTATGATAACGATGTCATGATAGGAACCAGTGCCTACAAAGGATATGAGAGCATTGCTTCTATAGGTGCCGATCCTGGTGATAGTACTATTATTTCTCAGGAAGATGTCACTTATCAGTATTTCATGAAGGATTCAAAGTTCCAGTCATATAAAACTTTGAAGCATGAATCCACCATTAGCGGTACTACTCCCTTCAGTCAGTACCTTTATGATGAATATGCTGAAGATGACTCTCATAATATGGATTTCTTCAAAGCAGCAATTGGAGAATTAGGGACTGAAGTTGGTTCTGTCTTAAAGCTAAAAGTATCTTATCCACAAGGTGTAGCAGATCAGGCCTCCACTACCTTCTCGGACTTTAGTTACGTAGTCGATACTTCAGTCGCCAATCAAGGCACCTTGACTATGGGATTCATTCTAGATGACTTCCAGAATTCAACTCAACGCTGGCATTTCTCAGCTACTGTGAATTCCAAAGGTGAAATCCTGACTCTGAAAACCATCATGGAAACGATTGATGATACCAAAGATCCAATTTCCGTCAGCAATTATCGTGAAACGAATTACACCAATATCACCTCTACAGCCTTAGGCAATTATGACACTGCCAAATTACCCAATATTGATACTGACACAGATGTCACCTGGAAAGGAAACCATTATCTTTCAAATAAAGCTGACTTATCTGCTTTAGGCTCAACTCTAACCGCTGATCAGGCCTTTTCGATAATGTCCAACATGTCTGAATACCAGATTGATGCTAAGACTATTACCACCAGTACTAATTACACCGGTGCAACCAGTGACAATTTCTATTATTCAGATACGGGAGTCGGAAAGATCTATGACAATAAGGTCTTTACCTGCGAAGATGATTTGACTTATTCCCCTAAAACCTATGATGACTATGACAATGTCGTCTATGGTGATCATCAAAATATTAAAACTACCACGACAACGGCCTTAGTCGGTTACTATCTCACTAGTAATACAACGACTAAAAACATCACTGCCAATACTTCCACTTCTTCAAGTTCAGCTATCAGAATGTGGCTTAACGAAAACAATGTTCCTAAACAGCAAGTAAGCATCTTTGATTCTTTAGGTTATTCACCGGCCGCTTCTTATAAGAATTCTTGGGCCTTAGCTACCTCCTCTCAGGCTTCCAGCTATATTGTTTCTTCTTCAGTTGAGAACGGAAAAATCACTATTGAAGCCAAAGAATACCTTTCCACTTCTAATTACGATAACCGTTATATTGCTGTCTTAGATGTCGCTACTAGCCGCTTAGAAAAAATCACCTACAATTATCAAGTCACTCAAGACAGTACTGCTAGAGCCTATACTGCCATCACTGATTTATCCTATACCTCAAACGGCAATGCCGCCTAATCAGTAACAATCGAAAGCAAAAAAGCTATAGGTTATTTTATTAGCCTAGAGCTTTTTATTCATTAATTTTAATGATTACAAAAGACTACTTATTGAAAACAACTTCCTTTTAAATAGATAAAATAAAACCGCTGACTAATTGCTTAGTCAGCGGTTGTTTCATTTACTTCTTTTCGTATCCAGGCTTTCCTAAAAGCTTAAACATATTGCTCTTATAGATTTCAACGCCTGGCTGATTGAAAGGGTTAATATTCAATAAGTAAGCTCCAAAGGCTGTGGCACGGAAGAAGAAATACATTAAGTTGCCTAAGACTTTAGGAGTCATCTTACTGATTTCAATCACATTAGCCGGTGTATGACCATTAGTATGGGCATCCAAAGTAGCTAAATAAGCTTTGTCATTGATAAAAGATAGTTTCTTGCCAGCCAAGTAATTTAAGTTATCAAGGTTTTCCTTGTCACTTGGGACACTGGTATCTTCATTGGATTCTTCTTCCTTGATGATAGTTTCAAAGATTACCGGAGATCCTTGCTGGATGAACTGACCTAAAGAATGAAGATCAGTTGTGAATGTCGCTGAAGTACATAATAAGCCTTTATCGTCTTTGCCCTCAGATTCATCAATCAACTGCTTAAGCCATTCCTGCAGCATCTTGTCCTGAGGCTCATAAGAAACAAACATTTCAGTGCCATAATGCTTTTGGGTATTCAGCAAATAACGAGTAGCACCATAATAATAGGCTGGGTTCTTCTTGTAGTCTTTTTCTGAATACTGTTTTTCGCCTTCTTTGATGCCATTCAGGAATTCCTTGATATCAATTCCAGCACAGGCAATCGGAAGCAGACCGACTGGAGTAATGACTGAATATCGGCCACCGATATCATCCGGAATAACGAAGGTTTCATATCCTTCCTTATCGGCTTCGGCTTTTAAAGCTCCACGGGACTTATCCGTAGTTGCATAAACAGCATCCTTAATATATTCTTTGCCGAATTCAGCAATCAGCATTTCCTTGAGTAAACGGAAACTGACAGCACATTCGGTGGTTGTACCGCTTTTAGAGATGACGTTGATGGCAAAACGTTTGCCTTTCAAATGGTTGATAATCTGGTATAAATAATTGCCGGAAAGTGTATTACCAGCAAAGATGATTTCCATCTGCTTCATCGGATATAAGCCGTTGATTGATTCAATGACAGCTCGGGATCCTAAATATGAGCCACCGATTCCAATGACAACCAAAGCTTCATATGTCTTTTGAATATGTTTGGCAGCTTTGATGATCCGATCAACTTCGGATTCAGGAAGCTTGGAAGCATAATCAAGCCATCCTAAGAAATCATTACCGGCACCAGTACGGTTGTCGATTTCATCAGCGATTTCCTTGTTTCTTTTATCAATCTCGGACCAATCCAACTTTGAGAAGGCCGACCCATGCTGAGTTAAAGTTACCATATGATTTTCCTCCAAATTCATTTATTAATGCGCATACATAAATATTATATGCCTACTTAAAGCGCAATCGATGATTTTTATTGCTATGAAAGGACTTTTTTAGCTAAAGACAAGTCATCGGCCTCGGTTACTTTGAACATACTGGCTTTTCCACGGACTAAAGTATGACTTAAAGCAGCACGAATGGCCTTTTTATAGTCATCAGTATCATTTGAATCATAACCAGTCTCATATATTTGAAGTATTTTCTTATAATCGAATACTTGAGGTGTCTGAATCAGATAGGTATTAGCTCGATCAAGATAAGTAATATTACCTTTTTCATCCTGTTTCAGCAAAGAATCGTGAACAGGAATTACAGTCGTGACAGCGTCATATTTCTGACTGGCTTTCTTAAGTTCATGAAGAACATCTTCATCTAAATAAGGTCGAGCCGCGTCATGGATGAAAACAATTCCGTCCTTATCGTCTTTTTTCAAAGACTCTAAAGCATTATAGACAGAAGCGTTGCGGTCTTTGCCGCCAATCACATAAAAAACAATATCGGGATTGATTTCCTTATGGGAGCCGACTATTTTTCTAACTTGATCAAGATCCTCACTATCAACAACTAAGACGATTTTTTCAAAGAAACCGGCTTTTTCAAAAGAAATTAGAGGATAAACAAACAATTCCTGATCATTTATCTTATAAAACTGTTTCTTTTCCTTGATGGTCTCAAAAAGACGGGTTCCATTTCCGGCTAGAAGCAGTATGGCTACATAATTCTGATTTTTATTTGCTTTCATCGTAAAGATTTTAGCATATGAAAGCGTAGGTGTTAAGCTACGTTTTTAAGTCTTTTAAAAGCTAAGCTATCTTGTTTTACTACCCCCTTTAATCTATCCTATTACTAGTGGAGGAACTCTCTTTATGCCTACTTGGGGTTGGATACTGATTATTGTAGCTGGTGTCTTGGTTCTATATGGATTATCAGCTTTAGTCATTTACTTTATTATGAAAGGCATTCAAAAGAAGACTTTTAAAGCCTTAGATGATTTGGTTCCTTATGAAAAGAATCGTCTGAAAAAGCTTTTAGAATGCAAAGAGACTTTAGAAAGAATGAATTATTTTCATTCTCAGCCAATGGCTGATTTATTAGATAAACAGGAAGCAATTGCTAATGGTTCAACAATCGATATGGCCTCTTTAAAGGGTCAGAATGATTTTCTTACTATCTATTTTCAGAAATTCTTCAAAGAAAAGCACTTGGTCCTTAAAAATCCGGAGATTAAAGTCCTTAACGACGAGATAACCAAAACTATGTATATTGATCCGGCTGCCAAAGACAGCCCATATAAGCGTTATGATGATTTAGCTTTCCGATACAACTCCTATCTCGGAATGATGATCTTAGCACCCTTCACCCGTGGGGCTAAAAATCCAAGAGCCCCCATACTGTAAAGTCCTTTAAAGGAGGAGCAAATGAATATTTGGCATGACATCGATCCTAAAAGGATCACACCGGAGCTTTTCACTTCGGTTGTCGAAATCCCTAAAGGCAGTAAGTGTAAATACGAGTTGGATAAGGAAACGGGATTAATCCGCTTGGACCGTGTTTTGTACACAGCCACTTTCTATCCGGCAAACTACGGTTTCATTCCTTTAACGTATGCTGAAGATAAAGATCCTTTGGATGTCTTAGTCCTTTGTGAAGAATCATTGGTTCCTTTAACCTTAGTTCAGTCAAAACCTATCGGAGTCATTCGAATGGTTGATCAAGGCTTCATCGATGAAAAAATCATTGCCGTCTGCACCACTGACCCTTTCTATAAGAACTTCAATGAAATGACTGACTTACCGGATTATGTCGGCAATGAAATCAAACACTTCTTCCAAGTCTATAAGACCTTGGAAGGCAAGAAGACCTCCGTAACTGAGATTGATGACAGCAAAGCCGCTATTGAAGTCATGAAGAAGGATTTGAAATTCTATAAGGAATACATGAAGACAAAAGATCATCTATAGACCTTTAAACTAATCAGTTCCCATCTATAATGAAAGTAAGAAAACAGTTGGAGGAAGAAAAATGAAACTTTTTATCGATACAGCTAATCTAAATGAAATTGAGGAAGCCTCAAAATGGGGATTCATCAAAGGTGTTACTACTAATCCTTCCTTGATTGCCAAAGAAGGTTTGACTCAGAAAGACGTCATCACCAGGATTGCTAAACTGATTGATGGTCCTATTTCAGCTGAAGTCACCGCCAATGACGCTGAAGGTATGATTAAACAAGGCCAGGAACTGCATGCAATCTGCCCCAAGAATATTGTCATTAAATTACCGATGACCCTTGAAGGATTAAAAGCTTGTCAGTTCTTAACTAGTAAAGGCATCCGAACTAACGTAACTTTATGTTTCTCCGTCAATCAAGCCTTACTGGCTTTTGAAAGCAACGCTTCTTTTGTTTCACCGTTCTTAGGACGACTGGATGACAATGGCTGGGACAGCAATGAACTGGTCAAGGAAATCATGGCCGTTAAAAAGAATTACGGTTATAAGAGCGAAGTCATCATGGCTTCTATCAGAAGCGAGCAGCATGTCAAGCTCTGTGCCTTAGAAGGAGCTGATATTGCGACTGTTCCATATAAGGTTCTAGTAAAACTAATTCAGCATCCGCTTACTGACAGTGGATTGAATCAGTTTGCTCTCGATGCCAAAAAGACTGCAGATCTGAAAAAGTAGTTTCAAAACCTAAACTCAATAAAAACAGCTTGATAAGTAACCCTTATCAAGCTGTTTTTTGAATTTATCTGATTTGCTTCTTAGAATGAGAAGATTGATTTACTTCAGGACATCATAATCACTGGCATTAAATACCGAGATTCCGGATTCTTCAACATAATCCAAAACAGCATCAGGCATATAAACATCGGTATTGGCGGTGGTATTCAAAGCAAATTGAGTGCCTTTGATATGGAAGTAGTTGCTTGTGGAAAGAAAATCAATCGTAAGAAGATCGTAAGTCTTGTTTTCATCAAATGAACTGCTTTCAGTATCATAGCAATTATAAGTGGTGGTATTGGTTTTATCGGAATCGTCCTCACCCATCCAATTTCGGATGGTGCTGCCAGAGATGTTTTTTATGACCTTGAGGGCATTGTTGAAAGGACTGGCTTTAAACAAGGTTTTCCGAATGGCTTTGCCTTTACTGATATTGCTTCTTATGCCTGCTAAATTATGGACAGCGATTAATTCGTTTTTGGAATAGGAGAGTCCCCAGCCTTGCTTCTTAGCTTCATATAACATAGCTGAAGGAATCCATTTATTCAGTTCATAATATCTTCTGAAAGTAGAATCAAACTCCGAATTCATTTCTACTAGTGACTGATAGGAAGTATTAGCTTCATTGATCTTAGCAATGATAGTCTGATCTAAATCGGAATCAGGCAAAGAAGCATAACTAGTAGCTGAATAGGAGCCATAGGAGACCACACTCTTAGTTGAAAGACTGGTTTTGATCTTGCCGTAATACTTGCTGTTCGAGCCCGCCTGAACATAAGGAAGAGTTCCGACTTTCTGCTTTTCACTTTGATGAGTGTGAGCACCGATGATGCCGTTGATTCCAGAATCAAGATTGTATTTATTTCCAAGGTTATTAATATAGCCGTTGGAATCCGTGACACCATCATGAACCACTAAGAAAATCAAATCACAGTTGGCTTCTTTTAATTTAGTGATTTCATTATCGATATAGGAAGTAGCAGAAGTAAAAGTATAGCCATCGATATTGCTCGAAAGGATATCCGATTCCTCACCTGGTCCAATAGCGCCGATGAGTCCATATTTGACACCACTAGGAGTAGTATAGGAATAACTCGGCTTGGCCCAAGTCACTTGCTTATTGTTATAGTCTAAGATATTGCAAGCTAAGAAAGGAAAAGGTGAAGTTTCGCTTAATGCTTCAATAGTAGAGACTCCCCAATCAAATTCATGGTTGCCAATAGTCATGGCCTTAACACCCATGTCACCTAACAATTCATCCGTCAAGTTCTTGTTCTTAAAGGATAGATAGCCACCCTGCCAACTGTCACCGGCTGAGACTATGATTGAAGAATCTTTATCATAGTCAGGATCACTTTCAATAGCTTTCTTCAGTCTAGCAATACCAGGCTCAATCGATGTTTCGTCACTTGTATCAACATCAAGGCTTCCATGTAAGTCGTTAATTGAAAAAATTGTTGCATATTTAGGCTTATTATTAGAAGTAGATGAATCAGATGTAATCTCACTATCAGTAGAAATCTGACTAGAAGACTGGCTAGAAGACTGATTAGAAGATGTACTAGAGGAAGTGGAATCAAAAGTAGGTAAATCAAAAGTGCAGGAAGAAAGAAGAAGAGCTAAGAAAAATCCAAAGACTGTCTTGATTTTCATATTTCTATTTCAAAAGAATCTCGTTTTCTTTCCTATTAAACATACAATAGCCGTCTTCATTATAAACATTTTTACGATTATATATGAAAGGCTTTAGATTGGTGTCGGTAAAAACGCCGCCGGCCTCAGTGACAATCAGCTCCGGAGCACAGACATCCCATTCCTTAGTCGCATTAGTATAACGAATGCAGCAATCAGCCAGACCGCTAGCTATAGCAATAGCTTTAGTTGAGGCGCCTAATTTCTGGATTTCTTTGATAAGAGTCTTATGTTTATTGAAGACTGTTTCTTCTTCCTTGTTGACATGAGTCATGCTGAAAACCAAAATCAAGTCTTTGGTTCTAGAAGAAACATGCATTCTGGTTTTATGGCCCTCAGCATCCACATAATAGGAGCCTTGTCCAATGACAGCATAGGCATAAGCCTGTTTCATTGGAACACCAATGACAGCCACCACAGGGTGTCTATCTTCAACTAACGCCAGGTTGACACCAAAGGAGCCATCATGATTGACAAAATCCTGAGTGCCATCAAGAGGATCAATGATGAAAATCTTTTTAGCCTGCATTCTTTTCACATCATCGATGTCTTCTTCACTCAGCCAACTGATGTCTTTGAAGCAGGAAAGGGTGTCGCGGATGATTTTATTGGAAGCCAAGTCAGCATCAGTCACCGGAGAATGGTCAGCTTTTAGCTTAACGGTAAACCCGGCCTGATAAATCCGTTTGATTTCCAGGTTGGATTTTTTAACCGCTTCAATCATCTTCGCTAATTCAGTTTCGTACATTATTCACTTAAGTCCTGAGTCTCATTCAAAGCTTTCAGCACTTCCTTGATTTCCGCAAAGTCATGAACCTTGCAGCCACTGGCAGCAAGATGTCCACCACCGCCAAACTTGATGGCAACCTTCTGAACATCTTTGGTGCCATCGCTTCTTAATTCGACTCGGATATTTCCGTCATCCTGTTCTACAAACAAAGCCCATAAAGGTCTTCCATCCAGCATCGAAAGCAAATTGACCTTCCCAGAGGCATCATTCTGAGTGATGCCTAAAGAGAGATAGTCCTCCTTATGGCAGATACAGTAAGTGACTAAATCATCGACTTCAAAGTGAGTATAGATAAAGGAACGCCACTTTAAGTCTAAGGAACTCTGGCGATACAGTTCCCGATAAATGGTTTTATATTTAGCACCGGCTTTAACAAGCTGAGCAGCAATCTCGAAAGTCTCCGGTTCAGCATCGAACTGGAATCTTCCTGAATCAGTCACTAATCCTAGATAAAGATAGGAAGCAGCCTCTGAGGGAATATGTCCGTATTTTCTTAACAGACAGGCAGTGATTACTTCACTGGCGCTGGCTGCCGATTCCACTCGATAAGTCAAAAAGTCATTCTTGACGCTCTCAATATGATGATCGACGCAAACAATTTTCGGAGCCAAAAGAATTCTTTGATCTTCCACTCGTGGCAAATCCGATAAATCAACCATGATTGCTAAGCTGTTAGTGATGGTCTCCACACTGACATCATCGCTAGGTTCAATAAAGGAAGGGAGATAAGAAGGATGAGAACCTACGGCATAGATTTTCTTAGTCGGAAAAAGAGCCTGCAAGGCTTTTTTGAGACCCATCACTGATCCGACACAGTCGCCATCCGGGTTCTTGTGTCCGAAAATAACCATTGAATCCCACTTCTCAATCTCATCGAAGACCGCATCGCCAATCTCGCCGTTAATCATTTCATTTCTCCTAATTTTTTGAAAATAAAAAGCCCGGTTGGGGGCTTTAAAAAACGTTAATTGAATGATGACTAGTTATTGTCATCGTCATCATCAGAATCAGATTCCTTATCACCCTCTTCACCGGAATCGTCACCATCGTCCTTAATATCTTCCTTGTCACTCTTATCATCGTCAGTCTTGCCATCATCGTCATCATCCTCATCCTCAGAATAAACATCGTTCATATCAATATGAACATTCTCAAACTTTTCATGTTCACGTAAGACCCAAGTGTTGTTCTCTTTGATGACAAAACGGCCATCCAAAGTCAAAGCAGTATAGAACTTGGAAGCTAAAGTCAAAAGCTGATTCTCATCAGTAATGCCAGTTTCCTGACCAACACCTAAAAGCAGTTCTCCAAAAGCCATCGGAGTGGACTTGCTGCCATTAGCAGCATAAGCCTTAGAAAGAACATCATAAGCAGCATCAACTAATGAAGGTTTATCAGCCATAATTTTATCTCCTCTAGATTATTATACTAATTTATAAAGAGTCTTATAAAGTATACACTTATACAGCGATTTATTAAAGAAAAAAATTCTAATCAGAATGACTTCAAGCCTCCTTCGAGGCTTCTTCCTTGTCCAAAGAGACCATATGGTCAGGAGCTGAGACAGCAATCAAGTCTAAGGCATTAGCTAAGACCGTCCTGCAGGCTTCGACTAATCCTAGACGCTCTTTGGAAAGCTCAACATTGGCATCATCAAGAACACGGCACTTAGTATAAAACTCATTGATTGACTGAGCTAAACTATGAACATAGTTAGTGATCTTATAGGGTTCGTTCTCTTGGCAAGCCACCTTAATGACATTGCTAAAGTCCTTCAAACTGATCAAAAGATTCTTCTCACTTTCCGAGACTAATAAGTCAGCTTTGTAGTTGATGGGATAGAAAGCGGCACCGTTTTTAATGATTCCGCAAAGTCTGGCATGCGTGTACTGAGCATAATAGACTGGGTTTTCACTGCCTAGGGTTTTGGCTAAATTGATATCAAAATCCAGATGGGAGTTGCTGGAGCGGGAAACAAAGAAGTATCGAGCGGCATCCACACCGACTTCATCAATCAGTTCCTTCATGGAGATAGCATTGCCGGTTCTCTTAGACATCTTGAATTCTTCCCCGTCTTTAAATAGACGGACCATCTGAACTAGAGAGACAGTCAGCTTTTCTGGATCATGACCTAAATCTTTTTCAGCCGATTTCAAACGGGTGACATAACCATGATGGTCAGCTCCGAATAAATCAATCAACAAATCAAATCCACGGTTGAACTTATCATTGTGATAAGCAATATCCGGTAAAAGATAAGTATAGGCGCCATCGGATTTAACTAAGACTCGATCCTTGTCATCGCCATCCTTTGTAGTGTTAAGGAATAAAGCCCCGTCTTTTTCATAGCAATTAGGTTTCAAAAGGGTTAATACCTTTTCTACTTCACCTCGGTCACGAATAGCCTTTTCAGAAGAATAGACATCCTGGTCAACTCGGAATTCATGGAGATCTTTCTTGATATTATCCATCAAGAAATTAGAACCATATTTCTTAAAGAAATCAAGATGGCTATCAGGATCAGAAACATATTTATCGCCAACTTCATTCTTCAGTTTCTTAGCTAATTCAATTATTTCTTCCCCATGATAACCGTCTTCGGGAAGATCTCTTTTCACATTGAACAATTCTAAATATCGGCAAATAAGGGAATTGCCTAAATTGGTTATCTGATTTCCTGCATCATTGATATAGTACTCACGAGTGACTTCATAGCCAGCCTTCTTATATAAACGGGCAATACAATCACCTAAGGCGGCACCACGGGCATGACCTAAATGAAGAACACCGGTCGGGTTAGCAGAAACATATTCAATGTCCACCTTCTTGCCTTTGCCTAAATCCAAGTCACCATAATGCTCATTCTTGTCAACAATGACTTTGATGATTGAGCCTAATTCATCCTGCTTAACAAAGAAATTCAAGAAGCCAGGCATGGCCGGCTCAACTTTGTCAACTCCGTCAAGCTTAAACATACCAGCCATTTTATTGGCTAACTCAATGGGTTTAAGACCTAGCATCTTAGCTTTACGTAAAGCAATGTTAGAAGCATAATCGCCATGATCACGATTATTGGAAGCCGTTAAGATGATATCCTGATCCGTAACAGCGCACTTCAGATCGGTAAGGATCTTTTTAAGTTCTTCTTTGATTTCTGTCTGAATATCCATAATGGTTTCTCCTAATTTTTAATTACCAGTGTAGTAACAGTGACCGTAATCGCTTCTTCTTTTCCAACCGGCCCGACTTTTTCGGAGGTGTTGGCGTGAACGGCTATCCGGCTTTCGTCTAAGTTAAGTAAGTGGCTAACAGCTTTTTTGATGGTTGATTTATAGGGTAACAGTTTAGGCTTTTCAAGGACAATATCGATAACCGTATTGCTGATCTGATAGCCAGCTTCTTTCACCTTGCCAAGAGCAAAAGCAAGGATGTTCTTGGAATCAAGACCTAAGGTTGACTCTTTGCTATCAGGAAAATAAGTCCCGATATCTTCAAGTCCAACAGCCGATAGCAATGACTGTGACAGGGCATGAAGAAGAATATCGCCATCTGAATGAGCAACGGTTTTATAAGGAGAAGGAATCTTCTCACCAGCTAAAAGCAGGTATTCGCCTTTTTCCAACCGATGAATGTCATAGCCATAGCCCACTCTGATATCCATAAACTATTTCTTAGCGGCAGCGGAACGGATGTAAAGAATATCGCCGTCTTTGACAACGTAGTCTTTGCCGACCGTCTGCATCTTGCCGGCATCCTTGACGGCAGCTTCACTGCCAAGAGTATGAATGTCATCATAAGAATAAACTTCAGCCTTCAAGAAGAATTTCTGGAAATCGGAATGAATGACACCAGCACATTCCGGGGCCGTCATTCCTTCATGGAAAGTCCAGGCACGGACTTCATCTTCACCGCCGGTGAAGAAAGTACGTAAACCTAAGATATTGTAAGCAGCAATCGTGATTTTATCCAAACCGGTCTGGTTAGTTCCTAAAGACTCCAAGTAATCCTTGCGGTCCTGAGCAGAGACTCGGCTTAACTCTTCCTCAATCTTAGCGGAAACCGGAATGCATTCAGCATGGTTTTCCTTGGCAAACTGAGACAAAGTGGCAAAATATTTGTTCTTCATCGGATCAGCGTATGATTCCTCATCAACGTTTCCGACATAAATGATTGGCTTCATCGTAATAAGATTGAAGTTAGAGACCAAAGGCTTTTCTTCAATCGTCAAAGCAGCGGCACTAGCCATCTTCTCATGCTGTAGGCAATCAAGGATCTTCTTAATGGCGCTGACTTCCAAAAGCTTTTCCTTATCCTTAGTCATTTCAGCTGTGCGGCCGATTTTCTCAAAACGTTTGTTTAAAACATCGATATCAGAAAGAATCAGTTCCAGATTGACTTCAGTGACATCACTGATAGGATCAACAGGACGTCCGTTGTAAGAAACAACTTCCGGATCATCAAAACAACGGACAACATGAATGATACTATCCGTGTTTCTGATGTTTCCTAAAAACTGGTTTCCTAAGCCTTCACCTTTGGAGGCTCCTTTAACAAGACCGGCAATATCAGTAAACTCAAAAGTAGCCCGAACCTGTCTCTTCGGACTAAAAATTCTGACCAGTTCATCAAAGCGGGGATCCTTTACTTCCACGATTCCAGTATTAGGCTGAATAGTGGCAAAAGGATAGTTTTCGGCTAAGACGTTGCTATTGGTGATTGCATTGAACAAAGTGGATTTCCCGACATTGGGTAAACCGACGATACCAGCTGTTAAACTCATTTTCTGTACTTCTTTCTTTGATACTTTTGCAATAGGCTAAAAACCTATCGGACACACAAAAACAAAATGGCAACAACCATTATAGTAAATATAAATATATATTCAAATAGGGAGCGAATTTTTTAGCTTTTCAGAACGGCTTTGATTTCACTGTCTGTACTTGGCCAGTAGTTATCTAACAAGGTGAATTTCGTGGGAGTGGAGGTTGAATCAACTAGATACAAAGTATAATCGCCATTCAGTTTGGCTTTGACTTTATCGTAGTCAATTCTGCCATTAGGAATGACATTCATCGTAACCCCGCCTGTGACTAACGGATTTAAAGAACTATCGACAAAAGTCATCTTGACGGCTTTTGTCATTTTTCGATAAACGATCTTAGTGACTTGACTAGTGAAGGAGGTCGTGCCAACCAAAGGAAGGGCAGACTTAGTAAGGGCAGCGTCAGAATAAAAGCCATCAAAGCAGTAATCAACTGACGAGACTGTAAAATCAGTAGCCAACGAAGCTAATTCAGTTTCCGTGATTTTATCCCCATCCGAACAATAAAGCAGAGTATCTTCAACTCCGGTTAAAGCCGTACTGGCGGCTGAATAAGTCTTAATATCCAAAACTAATTTGTATCCGATATTAAGAGTCAGGGTGAGATCATCATCAGTCATATACTGATACGTAAAAGCTGCACCGTTAGAATCCACAAATTCAACTGGATCAAGAATATTGTCAGTGACTTTAGCTAAATAAGTTTGAAGGACAGAAGAGAGGTCCTGACCTTTTTTGATGGTGGAAACCTCATCTTCAAGTTTAGCTCCGGTATACCCAGTTGGATAAGAAGCCTTCAAAGTAAGAACCGGATAATCGTCATACTGAGCAATTAAAGTACAATCAGTCGCAGGAAGCTTATCACTGTTGAATAAGAAATCTTTGCCAGCTAATTTGTAGCCTAAGAAATCAGCTTTATCCTTTGTAGGTGTATGATTAGTCAAGAAGTCAGAACCAAGTATGTCTTCAGAATAATAATCGGTAAAAGTATCAGTAGTGTTATCGCCTACTTTGCCGCCATTATAATCTAAAACAACTTGAATCTTATCATTCCATTTGAAATAAATATCCAGACTCTTTGTATTGATTTCCGAGGAGATATTGAAAGGCTGATTGAAACTGCTGTCTAAATAGTAGCCGGCAAAACGTTTGGCCTTGGTATCACTAGGATAATAATAAGGCCCTGTACCAGTGAAATCGACTCCTAAAGACGAAGAGATCTTTTCTTCTATCTGAGTCTTAATTACTTCATTCTTAGCCTGGAAAGAAACATTCTCTTTGCCATCAATGTTGAAATGCAAAGTGAAGGTCGGATCTTCAACCCATTGAGCAGTAAGCTTCAGGGTCGAATCAGTTGTGACTGGGAAACACATGGACTCAGAGCCAAAGGCGGTATCAAAGCGATAAGCTCCTGCTGTTTGAGCCGTATCCAAAACAAAGTGTTTATTGTTTTCACTGTCGACTTGCTCAACCAAAGGATATTCACTGGCCCAATAATTAAAAGTCTTGTGGCTAGCAGTGGCCGTAGGAAGATAATCAGTAGAAGAAATATTCATGGTTGCATATCCGGATAAGACACCATTGGAATAGCTAGTTGTCGTATTCTTGGGATCAACTAAGACTCCAGCACTGTCTTTACCGGTTCCTAAATCAAATGTGATAGTCGACAAAGGTTCAAAATAAGCATAGAAAGTAGCTGTCCCATAAGGGTAATAATAATAAGCCTCATTTTCATAAAGATACTGTTTGATAGTGGTATAAGAGCCTTGGGAATTCTTTTCTCGCCAACCGACAAAATAATACCCAGACTTTATCGGATCAGGAATAGTTACCTTGACCGGAGTATTTGATTGTCCTTGCAAAGTATCAGTCGAGAAACTGTCATCGGCAAAACTGCCACCATTAAGAACAAACTTAATAGTACCAACAGAATACTTTTGGCATCCGGCTAAAGAGCCAAGCGATAAAACCAAGGTTAGAGCCACAATTCTTTTATGCATGATTGCTTTTATTATACTAAATTTCAGCAAATAAAGGAATATATCTCAAGCAAATGACAAAACAAAAACCGCCAGCCAAGAAAGCTGACGGTTAATGTTAATTAGGATGATTAATGACGTCCGTGATTGTTGTTATTGTGGAAGTTATTGAAGCGAGGACGTTCAGGCTGTTCAACGAATCCTTCCGGCTTAGGTAAGAATTCACGATGGGAGACATCAATACGACCCTGAGGATCGATATTGGTGATTAAGACCTTTAAGGTATCGCCTAAATGGCAGACGTCTTCGACTGAATTGACACGGTTCCAGCCAAGCTTGGAAATGTGGCAGAGAGCATCAGTGTTTCCAAACAATCTTACAAAGGCACCATAGGCTTCAATTCTGACAACCTTGGCATCATAGGTTTCGCCAACTGCCGGAACCTTAGCAATGCCCATAATCTCATCATAAGCCTTTTCAATCATCAGCTTATTGACAGAATAGACGATGACTCTTCCATCATCGTTGATATCAATCTTAACTTCACCATTGCAATCCTTGACAATGCCGTTGATGACCTTGCCCTGAGAGCCAATGACTTCACGGATCTTATCAGGAAGAATATTGAATCTCTTCATCTTGAGAGCATAATCAGAAAGCTCATGACGAGGTTCAGGAATAGCCTTAAGCATAACAGCTAAAATCTGTTTTCTAGCCGGCTTAGACTGAGCCAAAGCCTCAGCTAAGACATCACGGGTAATACCACGGATCTTGATATCCATCTGCAAGGCAGTAATACCATTAGGAGTACCGGCAACCTTGAAGTCCATATCACCGAGATGATCTTCCATACCCTGAATATCGGTAAGAATCGTATAAGGATGCTTGCCATCTAAAGGTCCGGAAGTGATTAAGCCCATAGCAATACCAGAAACAGGAGCCTTAATCGGAACACCGGCATCCATCAAAGCCATGCAGGAAGCGCAAATGGAAGCCTGAGAAGAGGAACCATTGGATTCACAGACATCAGCGACGCAACGAATCGTATAAGGGAATTCATCCTCAGAAGGAATGACATAAGAAAGAGCTCTTTCGCCTAAAGCGCCATGACCGATTTCACGACGGCCAGGAGTACCCATACGGCCAAGCTCACCAACTGAATACGGCGGGAAATTGTAGTGATGCATCCAACGCTTGGAGGTATCACCGGAGATATCATCAAGAATCTGAGCATCATCCAAAGATCCTAAGGTGCAGGCAGAAATTACCTGAGTCTGTCCACGGGTGAACATAGCTGAGCCATGAGCACGGGGAAGAATATGAATCTGAGCATCCAGAGGTCTGATTTCATCAACCTTACGGCCATCAGGTCTGACTTTATCAACCGTAATCAAGCGGCGGACTTCGTTTCTGACGACAGTTTCTAAGACTTCCTTGGCTTCGTTGACAGCGATGTCATGAAGCTGAGCAGTCTTATATTCCTTCTGGTCAACAATATCGACGACTTCCTTCTCTAAAGCATCAATGGTGTTCTGTCTTTCAAGTTTGTCGAAGATAGAGACAGCCTTGATGATACGGTTTTCAGTAGTCTCACTCTGACCAGCAGTGACATGATTGCGGCAATTGGCGGCAAAAGTCTCATCGATCTTGTAAATATTGAGAGGACGCTTAGTCTTGCCAACCTTGGCGACAATATCCTTTTCAAACTGGCAAAGCTTCTTGATAGCTTCATGACCGAACATGATAGCATTGAGCATATCCTCTTCGGAAACTTCAGCAGCACCTGCTTCAACCATGTTGATAGCTTCATAAGTTCCACCAACAGTCAGGTTAATATCAGACTTAGCATTTTCAGCAACGGTCGGGTTAATGACGAACTGTCCATCAACACGTCCAACCTTAACGCCAGCAATAGGTTCATCAAAAGGAATATCAGAGATGCAAAGAGCTAAAGAAGAACCAAACATAGCAGTCATATCACAGGCGGCATCAGGATCACAGGACATTACAGTGGCTGTAATCTGAGTCTCATTGACATATCCTTCAGGGAACATCGGACGGATAGGACGATCGATTAAACGGGAAACCAAAGTCTCACGAGTTGACTGACGTCCTTCTCTTCTTAAGAAAGATCCCGGAATCTTGCCGGCAGCATACTGTCTTTCAAAATAGTTGACAGTAAGAGGGAAGAAATCCTGACCTAATTTAGCTTCTTTAGCACCGCAGACAGCGCATAAGACGGCAGTGTCATTGTATCTGACAAAACAGCTACCATCGGCTTGCTTGGAAATTTCTCCGGTTTCGACTTGGAGCTTTTTTCCATAGAAGTCTAGCGTAAACACTTCTTTTGACATTTGTTAGTCCTCTTTCTATTTATTATATAAATACTGGTTTATTCTAACATAATACAGGGGTTGGGTGAGAAAATAAAAAGAGGATTAAGTTCAAAATCGAAGCTTAGTCCTCAATCTATCGGCTTAATCAAAATCAATTTTATCGTTTGGATGGTATTTCAGATAAATTCTTCGGTAATAGTCTCTCCATAAGAGATAGACATTCTCACGTGAATATTTATCAGCCATTTGCTTAGCTAAAAGAGTGGCTTTCTGATAATATTCATGATCATTCTTCAGTCGTCTTAGTTCTTTTGAAAATCCGAGATTATCATCAGCTTTAGGATAATCCCCAATAAGGATGTCTTCATAAATGCTAAGATTTCTGACTACATATGGATTGCCAATATTGCAGTTTTCCAGTAATGCCATTGGAAATAGTTCATTATAAGAAGGTAATAAGAAGCAGTCAGCGGCATTGTAGATTTCCTGCATCTCACTTCGGGAACGGATTCCTAAGAAACTGAGATTATCTCTCTTAGTCTCCATCTCTTTCTTAAGGTTCTTATATCCTTCCGTGATAGCACCAAAGGAGAACCCACCTGCCCAAATGAAATACATATCAGGATTCTTTTTAGCAACATCAATGAAATCCAGAATACCTTTCCTAGTCTGTACTTGCCCAACACCTAAAACTACGAACTTATCCTGGGGAATATGGTATTTCTCTCGGAATTCTTTTTTCTTTTCTTCAGAGGCTTTGAAAAAATCCTCCTGTGAAACAAAATTTGGAATATAAGTAATACGTTCCCTATCAATACCGAATTTAACTAAATCCGGAATAAAACTAGGATTGACAACCACTATTTCCTTGGCGGCTTTATAGAATTTAGTTACATAAGCACAAAATAATTTGAATGCCCATTTAGGAAGCCTAATTGATCCTTCCAAAGTATTAGGCAGAAAATGAACAAAGCAGATGGAAGCGCAGTTCTTTCTTTTCATAATGGAATAATACTGAGGGTTGACTGAATGAACATGATATAAATCATATTTATGACCATGTTTGTTATAAGCCAAATCAAAATCATTCTTTCCTAATTCTTCAATTAAACGGGTTTCTTCAATATAAACACTGCCTACCCCTTGAGCCGGAGCCGAGGTAGCACGAGAAAGCATATCAATTGATAGTTTCCGAGTTTCTTTTTTCATTTGAGACTAGTATAAAACTTAGTGCTTCTTTTTTCACCAAAGAATTACGTGGCTTTCAGAAAACTGCTCTGCCAATTCTTAGAAGAAAGAGCTCCTCCGTCTAAATAGATAATGAGGGGTGATACCCTCTTCATCATAAAGGAGGAGCTCTTACTGAATGATGAATCCACTTTTCATCAGGGGGCGGGGGATGAAGGCGCATTATTTGTTTTCCCTATCCGAACAGGAAAAGGAGGTACAGGGTGGAAGATCTCATCCTTGTACTGGTCATCTTGCTCTTGCTACTAAAGGAGCTCAACAATGGTGACCAAGGCAAAAAAAATCGCTAGCATAAGCTAGCGGTCTAAGTGCGCCGGAGTTCCCCAACTCCATTACATATTTAAAGTATAGATGAATTGGTAACTGCTTTCAAGTTTCGTCATCTTAAATTTGTTTGAAATTTAGATAGTAATTCCTAATATCAAAACATATTTTGCTATAATCTAACCATCGAGGATTATTTATGAATAAAGATTTACAGAAACTCTATTCTCTTCTTTCACAGATGGAAGTCTATTCTCATGCCGGTCAGATTATCAACTATGATTTAGAAACCGCTGCTCCAAAGGGTGGAATGAGTGATGATGCTAGGGATATGTCTGAGTTTTCTTCAATGTCGTATAAGATTGCAAAAAGCAAAGAATACATTGGCTTAGTAAGCAAGCTTTATAAAACCGGCTATGACAAACTCAATATTTGGGATAAAAAGCTTGTCAAAGAGCTTTATAAAGAGGTTCAAAAAAGTCGCTATGTAGACATCAAGACTCAAAAAGAAGCCACTACTTTATACAACAATTCTTATATCATTTGGGCTAAGGCCAAAGAAGATAACAACTATCAGGAATTCGAACCCACTTTAAATAAAGTATATAAGATGCAGAAGAAGTTGCTTCTTTTAAGAAAGAATTGTGACAAAAAGAATCTTTACAACACATTGTTCGATGATTATGAAGAAGGATTCACAACAGTTGATCTTGATAAGTTCTTTGATGATTTAGAAAAAGGCATTGTCCCACTGCTCAATAAAGTAAGAGCTGCTACCTATGTCCCACGGCATGATTTCTTAACCAGAAAAGTTTCTTTAAACAAGCAGGAAGAATTCACAAAAGAAATTTTAAAGTTCAATGGTTTTGATTTCAACCGGGGCTCCGTCTCCACTACTATTCATCCCTTCACCGAACAGTTTGGGCCTAATGACGTTAGAGTCACAACCCATTATTATGAAACTAACTTCATCTCCAATATGTATTCCATCATCCATGAAGGCGGACATGCTCTCTTTGGTCAGAACATACCTAAAGAAGTTTACACTCATCATTTAGGTGAAGGCTTCTTAAGCATGGCCAAACATGAATCCGTTTCCCGTTTCTATGAGAACGTCATTGGAAGAAGCAAAGAATACATCCAAGCTATCTACCCCGCTTTCCTGAAGATCTTTGCTACCGAAATGGGTGATGTCTCAATCAATGATTTCTATGAAGGCGTCAATTATGTTGACTTAAACAATCCACTAAGAACTGAGGCTGATGAGTTAACTTATTCCCTCCATATCATTATCCGGTACCGCCTTGAAAGAGAAATCATGTCCGGTAAAGCCGATTTCAAAACCTTAAATCAGGAATGGAACAGGCTCTACAAGAAAATACTTGGCATTGATAACAAAGATGACAAAACCGGTATATTACAGGATGTCCATTGGGCATCCGGATTCGGATATTTCCCAACTTATTCCTTAGGAAACGCCTTAAACTGCATCTATGTGAAAGCCTTAGACAAGGATATAGATCTTAAGAAGACCGTTTTAGAAGGTCATATGGATCTCATTCTTAAATGGATGAAAGATAATGTCTTCAAGAAAGCCGCTCTGTTAAATACCAAGAAATGGATCAAGGACATCAGTGGCGAAGAATTCTCGGCTCAGCCTTACGTTGATTACCTGACCAATAAATACACTGAAATCTATCATTTGAAGTAGACTTTGAAGTACATCTAAGCCTTTTATTCCATTTTTCTTCCTTAATAAAACTAATCATTTATAATACTTAGTAGTTTAATAAACCAAGAAAGGATAACAATCATGGTTCAACATTTTAATGGTAAATTCGATAAGTTAGATCAAGTAAAGCTTGACCGACCTGACAAAGAAAGCATTGTCTCTGCCCTAAAAGACATCGATAGCAAATTAGTCAACGCTAAGACAGGAGAAGAAGCCATCAAGGCAGTAAAGGATTATTTTGCTTTGACGGATGATGTTTCTACTTCTTTTGCCTTGATCTATATCCGTCATACTATCAATACAACTGATAAAGAATATACTGACTTAAGCAATTTAGTGGATGAGATCGGTCCAAGTGTATCCGAAGCAACTAATGAAGTCGACAAAGACCTCTATAACAGCAATTTCCGTGCTGAATTGGAAAAGGAATTTGGAAAACTCTACTTTGAAGAAGTCGCTCTTTCAATGAAGACGTTCTCACCTGCCATTGTTCCCGACCTTGTTGAAGAAAACAAATTATCCAGTGAATACGTCAATCTGATTTCGGGAGCTTTGATTGAATACAAAGGTCAGAAATACTCCATTCCTCAGATGGGAAAGTTCACCACTTCCTTAGATCGAAAAGTCAGAGATGAAGCCAATAAATTAGTTTGGGGATTCTACTCTGATAATGATAAGAAGATTGGCGACATCTACGACCGAATGGTTAAAGTCAGAACCAAGATTGCCAAAACCTTAGGATACAAGAATTTCCTACAGTTAGGTTATGATCGAATGGGAAGATTGGATTGGACACCTAAGGATGCTGAAATTTATCGCAAGAAGATTCTTGACTACATCGTTCCGCTTTCTGAAAAGATCTGTGCTGATCAAAAAGACCGTTTAGGATTTGGTGATGACACCAAGTATTATGATTACTCTATCTTCTATAAGACGGGTAATCCGACACCTAAGGGAACACCCGACGAATTAGTTCAGGATGCTCAGAAGATGTATGCTGAATTATCACCGGTTGCCAGCAAATACTTCAATTTCATGGTTGACCACAATTGCTTGGATTTAGTTGCTAAGCCTGGAAAAGCAGGTGGCGGCTATATGGATTATATTGCTGGATTAAAGACTTCTTTCATTTTTGCCAACTTCAATGGTACCAGTGCTGATGTCGATACCTTAACTCATGAATTCGGTCATTCACTGCAGGGATTCTTAGGTGGAAGCCAAGAAGTTCCGGCTTATCGAAATCCTGGAATGGAATGCTGTGAAATGCATTCAATGTCCATGGAATACTTAACCTATCCTTGGATGAAGCTTTTCTTCAAAGAAGACACGGACAAATACCTCTATCAGCATCTTTGCGATGCTATTACTTTTATTCCTTATGGTTGCATCGTCGATGGTTTCCAGACTTATGTCTATGAGAACCCCGATATTACCCATGAAGAAAGAAAAGCCTATTGGAGAAAATTGGAGAAAGCCTATTTGCCTCATAAGACCTATCAAGGCAATGATTTCTTGGAATCCGGCGGTTGGTGGATGAGACAGCATCACATCTTTGAGAATCCGCTTTACTATCTTGATTACACTATTGCTCAGGTGGTATCTCTTGAATTCTTCAATGAATCCAATGTTGATCGCGAAAAAGCCTTTAAGAAATATATTGCCTTTGATAAGTTAGGTGGCACTCTTCCTTTCCGTGCTCTCTTAAAGAAAGCCGGAATCAAGAACCCAATGGATGATGACACCTTAAAAGATGTCGCTGCTTCCATCATGACTTATCTAAATCAGTTCGATCCTCGTAAATTAGATAAGTAATCAATCTAAGAACAAAAAATGGTAACTGCTGATTCAGCGGTTACCATTTTATTTTACTTAGTGACTCCATCCCAATTATAGTGAATAGTTATATTTGCACCACCCGCATCCGTAGAATTCCATTTTGAATCAAATCCTGATGGAGTTTCCTCTTCAGCAAAGTGAACATAAACATTACCACCATCATTATTGAAGATTTGATATCCACAAGTAGTAACTGTATTAGGAAGATAGCAAGTCAAGCCAGTATTATTACTGAAGGAATTTCCTATTTTAACTCCATAACTGGAAGTTCCCGTTCCTAATTTAGCCAATTGAGTATTGCTTAAATCAGCAAGAGTAATATTATTTTGCACAAAAGCATAAGCCTGAATTTCTTCTAAGCTATTAGGGAATTCAACAGTTTTTACTTTCGCCTCACCGAAAGAGCAAGCGCCGATTGTTTTAAGGCTAGTGGCAGTGCTTAGATTCACATCATTTAATGTGCATTGGAAGAATGCATCATTTCCAATTGATTCTAGGTTGGAAGGGAAATTAATGTCAGTAAGGGTATTGCAGCAATAGAAAGCTTTATTACCAATCGTTTTAATACCTTTTCCAAGAACAACTTTTGTTATTGAAGGAGCTACAGTAGATAAAGCCATATCATTGATAGAGGTATAAGAATCAGGAATAATTAAGGTAGTTAAAGAAGTATCCGGAGTCCAACCTAAATTCTTATTAGTTCCATCACCGAAACCGGTGATTTTGTATGCAACACCGTCTTTATAATAAACACTTGGTAATTCAAGCTGACCATTATCAGAAGTATATGTATATTGGAGTTGGGCACTAGTTATAGTTGCTGTCTTATTAACAGTATCAATTATATTGACAAATTGGATGTTAGAACCGGTTTTGTTACCATCAGCGTCATAGTAACCGTCTCCATCATAAAAATGGAAGGGATTGACAACAATATCATTTACAGAAGCTTCAACAGCTTCTTTGTTTTCATTAAAAACCCATAAAGAGAATCCCGTACCGAATACCGCTGAACTACCTGCGAGGATTCCAATAACCGGAAGAATCCTTTTAAAACAAGAATTCATATATCTATTTCTAACGCAACTTTAAATTATAGTATTAGAAAAGCGAAAATCAATTGTAAGAAAAGGTTTTCGCTTTTTTCGTTCAATGTAAAATTATTTTAGCTAATAAAATATTGCGATAAGTCATAAGACATTAGGAAATATTCCACATTTTCAAAAATTCTTATCATAGAAAAATATATATTCAAAAGAATTAAAGTGTCAAAATGAAACACAAAGATTTATAATTTGTATTCAATTATTTTCGTAAAGTCTTCAAAATATTAAGAATATTTATAAATCCTGCGGGTTGCTCTTCTTCACATTCATGGGCTTTAATATGAATAAAATCATTGACAAAAGCAATCAGTTCGATTTCATTAAACCATTTAACACCATAGGCTAAAACCCCAGAAAGGAATCCAGCTAGACCATCTCCTGAACCAGCTTTAGCTAAAGAGGGCGTTTCAGGAGAAGCTAATAGAATATTTTTTCCACTTTGGCAGAGATATGAAATTGAGCTTTTAAGTAAGATTGTAACCTGGTATTTCAAAGTGAACTCATTCGTTTTTTCAAGATAGTCTTGGGATTTGTTTGATTTAGTCTTCATATTAAACAAGGAACACGCTTCTCCAAGATGAGGAGTTAATACAATAAAGCTTTTCGGCTTCTTTTTGAGTAAGACGTCTTCACCATATTCAGAAAGAAGTCTTAAACCAGTCGCATCAATTAATAACCGGCCTTCGTAATTCTCAATTAGAAAAGAAAGAAAATCATAGTTTGCTTTATCATCTTTAACACCATTTCCAAAAAGAATGGAATCATATTTCATAATATTCTTCTTTTCTTGATCGTTTTGAGGAACAAGAAAACATTCATCTTTATTAGGAATCAATTCCATGATGCAAGTTAAAGGCATTCGAGAAATGGTTGCCTGATAAATAGAATCCGGAACTGCAAGAGCAGTATATCCTACTCCTGAGCAA
>JBAXZY010000008.1:0-30487 GCA_041670045.1 Bacilli bacterium
AATTGCTGAACATAAGTCGTCCAAGAAGCTTCAAAAAAGCCTTCAAATAAGTCAGCTTCTCTCCGTCATTTTAGGCGGAATTATCGGTTTCTTAGTTTCTATACTAACGAAAAACTTTGCTTTCTTTGTCATCATTCTTTCTTCATCATTAGTGATTTCACAATTGTTGAGTCCTTACAATCGTAATGATAAAGAATTGACTCAGCTTTTAGAAAAGAAAAGAATTGTTTTATCCTTTTATGATTCTTTTCTTTTATTCTCATCTTTGACTTCTTCTTTTCAGGAAGGATTTAATCAAGCGGTATCTGAGCTAGAGATTTCTGATTTAAAGGACTCTCTTGTTCAATACCAGGAGAATTCCTTAAAGGGTGATTTGCCCTTAATCATCACTAACACCAGAATTGAAAATGATATTTCAGTTTCTTTTTTAGCTTTGCTACATGATACCGAAGAGGCAAGTCAAACTGATATTGATGAATTCAATAGCCTTTTAGGCAAATATCAAAAAGAGGATGATACTCAGCCCAGTTCTTCCCTACTTAATTATCTTCCTTGGATTTTGATTTTTTCTTTCTTATTTGCAGTTTTAGGTTTCTATTTAACAGGTAATGTATGAAAAAAAGTTTACCTATTTTCCTATTGATTACTCTCTTTTCTGCTCCTTTAATGGATGTCATCAATCAACATACTTCCTATCAATTAATGGAAAAAGAAAAAGAAACTGTTTTTTCGAACTTGAATCAGGAAATCAGCCCCTCGAATGGGTTAAATGATTCTCTTATTTTCATATGCCTCACAGGTTGCACCTCTCTTTCTTTTACTACTCCTGAAGTACATTTTGCTTTGCAAAGCACGAAACCTTATCTCACATTAAGCGGTTATCCCAAGAAGGAGTTCACTTACTATCGAAATAATACTTAGAATGTTATATAATTTAATGAGTTTTGGAGGCTAATTATGGACATCATCGATGATCTTGAAAAGCGTGGATTGTTAGACAATTTTTCTGACGAGACAAAAATCAAGGAGTTATTCAAAACCAAGCAGACTATTTACTGTGGTTTTGATCCCAGTGCAAAATCAATGCAATTGGGAAACTTCATTATGATTACAGTTCTGCAAAGACTTCAGGAAGCCGGCCATAGAGTTATAGCCGTATTAGGCGGAGCAACTGGAATGATTGGTGATCCTTCCGGCAAAAAATCAGAAAGAAAATTCCTCAGTGTTGATGACATCAAAGCCAATGCTGAAGCTATCAAAGCACAGTTAAACAAATATATTGATACTTCTGACCCCAATAAGGGTGTCATTGTTAACAACTATGATTGGTGGAGCAAAATCGATGTCATAACTTTCTTAAGAGACTATGGCAAATCTTTCCAAGTCAATTATATGCTTGATAAGGAAATCGTCCGTTCCCGTTTGGAAGTGGGTATTTCTTATACCGAATTTTCTTATATGTTGCTTCAGTCCGGTGACTTTGCTCATCTCTATAAGGATTATGGCTGCACCATGCAGTTTGGTGGCGGAGATCAATGGGGCAATTTGACTACTGCCTTAGATTTTGTCAAAAAGACTAATGGTCCGGATTGCAATGCTCAGGTCTTTTCTTTCAAATTAATCACTGATTCCAACGGTCGTAAATTTGGTAAGAGTGAAAGCGGAGCTTTATACCTTGATTCAACTATGACAAGTCCTTACCATATCTACCAGTATTTTATGAATGTCTCAGATGCTGACGTTTTAAAGTATCTCTATATCTTCGATAAACGTCCGATTGCCGAAATCAATGAAATATATAAAGCTCATATGGAGCATCCGGAATTAAGAATGGGCCAAAAAGAATTGGCTAAGTATATTGTTTCAGCAATTCATGGCAAAGACGTCAGTGAAAAATGTGAGAAAATGTCTTCCGCTTTGTTTAAGGATGACTTCTCCGGTCTAGACGCCGAAGATTTGAAAGACTTAACTGAAGGTCTCGTTGTTGAAAATAAAACCACTGAAGTATCCATCCTTGATGCTCTCATTGAATTGAAGTTAGCCTCTTCTAAACGTGAAGCCCGTGAGTTTGTCTCAAACGGTGCCGTTAAGATCAATGGCGAAAAAATGGCTGACTTAGAGCATGTCATAAAACCTACTGATGCTTTAAATGGTGGCTATTGCTTCATCAAGCGTGGCAAGAAAAATTACGCTTGCCTGAAGTTCTAAATTTTCGGATTATCTAAAAAAGATAAGATTTCGTTCTTGGTTTCTTCATCATATTGATAAGTTTGGACCCGGTCTAAATGATTTAAAAAATCATTCATCTCCTGGTCCTTTTTTGTGGTATCTGGTTTGCGGTCAATTTCATGGAATTTTTTAACTAATTCTTTGTATTTCAGTTGACCGTTTTCAACTAGTAAGGAATTATGCATGCCTTTATCAGTAAGGAAAACTTTGGCATTTTTTTGAGGATGCTTCTGATAATATTTTGCTAATGAATCTTTATATAGGACGATATCATCATTTTTAGCCTGAATAAATAATACCGGTGTATCCTTGTTCTTCTTTAATCCTCGGGTCCCTTTAATCAAATATCTTTTGCCCATTACCAACCAGCACGAAAAAGAAAAAACAGGTGCTAAAAAATAAGCTAATCCGGGCTTAACCTTTTTCAATAAATCATAACCTGCTTTGATGGGAGAATAAGGAGCTGAACGGCAAATGGCTCCTTTAATCTCAGGATGATTCTTTAAGGCGCCTGCCACTGAATAGCCACCCCAGGAATGACCATATAGATAAATGGGTAATCCTCTATTCAAATTGTTCTTTTCAACATCAGAAATAACATTTTCCATTACATAAACACCAGTAGCAAGGCTTTCCTGATTTTTTCCCTCTGAAAGTCCCGCTCCAAATTGGTCATATGCTAAGACTAAGTAACCTTCTTGGGTCAATAAAGCAATATCAAACAGATACTGGACATGGGTTCCAAAGAAGCCATGCGAAAGAATAATGTAACCTTTATAGTCCCTCAGTCTTTGATCTTGATAAAGGTAGCCTTTGATGGCTTTACCATAGTAACCGGTTCTATAAGGGGTCCTCTTTAAGAAGGGATAATCTTCAAACCTCAAATAGCAAGGATTAGAGGGATCTTCACCTCTTTTTCCAAATAATTCCGTATTAGCCTTAAAAACAACCAATACTCCGAAAGCTAAATAAAAACCGATTAAAATGATAATTATAATTATTACTATACCTAAAGGTTCCATATTTTTTCCTATCCTAAGGCAATTATAGTGGTTATTTGGAAAAAACGGTAGTCCTATTCCCAATTTATCAGTTAAATTATTAGCACTCTTTACTTGAAAGTGCTAAGTTTTGCATTATAATGTAGGGGACAAGTATTTAGGAGGAAAAGAATATGAGTGATGAACAGAAATATACGTCTAGAGTCATTGATGCTATCAATAGCGGCGTCAATATGACCAAACAAAATAAGCTATCTTCATTTGATGTACCGGAATTATTACGGGCTTTATTTGATCAAGAAGATTCTTTATATGTCAACGTTTTAAAAAGACTGGATATTGATCCCAAAACAGTAAGTCAGGAAATTGATAATTATATCCATGATTCAGTCAAAACCACTTCCACAAGTGAACCTGATTCTTCTGCTGATGTAAAGAACATGCTTTATAATGCCACTAAATATCAATCAGAAATGGCTGATGATTATATGTCAGTGGAGCATTTGCTTTTAGCCCAATTTGACTGCAAGCATTCTTTGATTTTAAAGCTAAAAGGTATCACTAATTATGACTTCAAGTCTTTTAAGAAAGCTATTGATGCAATTAGAGGTGGCAATCATGTCACCAGTGATAACCCAGAAGCTCAGTATGAAGCCTTAAAGAAATACGGCCGAGATTTGGTGCAAGAAGTTGCGGCCGGAAAAATCGATCCTGTCATTGGAAGAGACAATGAAATCAGACGAGTAATGGAAATCCTTTCCCGTAAAACCAAGAATAACCCCGTTTTGATTGGTGATCCAGGTGTTGGCAAGACCGCCGTGGTCGAAGGTTTGGCTTGGCGTATTTTCAAAGGCGATGTTCCAGAGACCCTTAAAGATAAAACCGTTTGGGAACTGGATGTCGGTTCTTTGATTGCTGGTGCCAAATACCGTGGTGAATTTGAGGAACGTTTAAAAGCTGTTATGAAAGAAGTTGCCGACTCCAATGGTCGCATTATTCTTTTCATTGATGAAATCCATACCTTGATTGGCGCTGGTGCCGGCGGAGATTCTTCTTTAGATGCCGCTAATATCCTTAAACCCGCTTTAGCACGAGGCGAACTGCATTGTATCGGTGCTACAACCATTAATGAATACCGTAAATACATTGAAAAAGATGCCGCATTTGCTAGACGTATGCAGAAAGTCATGATTGATGAACCGACTGTTGATGATTCCATTGCTATTTTACGTGGCATTAAGGATCGCTACGAACAGCACCATGGTGTGGAAATCACCGATGATGCCATCATTGCCGCTGTTACCTTATCTAAGAGATATATCACCGACCGTTTCCTTCCGGATAAAGCAATTGATTTGATTGATGAAGCCTGTGCAAAAGTCCGTATGCAAATCGATACGATGCCTGAAGATCTAGATGAAGTATCTCGTAAATTAATGCAGCTGCAGATTGAGAAGGTTTCTTTAAAGAATGATATTACTCCTACTGCTCAGAAACGTTTGGCGGATATGGAAAAAGAAATTGCTGATCTGACAGAGAAGAAAACCACTCTTACCGCTCAATGGAAAGCTGAAAAAGGTGAAGCTGAAAAGCAAAAAGAAATCAAAAAGAAACTCGATGCTGCGAAACTTAACCTTGATAAGGCCATGTCTGAAGCTGATTACCTGACTGCAGCCAAACTGCAGAACCAGGATATCCCTGAACTTACTAAGCAATTGAATGCAGCTTTGAATGAAACGAAAAAAGCCAGCATGCTCTCCGATGCCGTCACTGATGAGACTGTAGCCCAGGTTGTTTCTAGCTGGACTGGAATCCCGGTAAGTAAGCTTAACCGCAGTGAAAGTCAGAAAATCTTAGGTTTGAAAGCGGAGCTTAGCAAACGGGTCATTGGTCAAGACGAAGCCTTAACTCAGATTTCTAATGCAATCATCAGATCCCGAGCGGGTTTGTCGGATCAGAACCGGCCTATCGGTAGCTTCCTTTTCTTAGGTCCTACTGGTGTTGGCAAGACTGAAGTGGCTAAAGCCTTAGCAGAGCAGTTGTTTGATTCCGAAAAACAGATTGTCCGTATTGATATGTCCGAATATATGGAAAAGGAATCAGTTTCCCGTCTTGTAGGAGCGGCTCCTGGCTATGTCGGATATGAAGAAGGCGGTCAGTTGACCGAAGCCGTCAGACGTAAACCTTATTCTATTGTTCTCTTTGATGAAATTGAAAAGGCCCATCCAGATGTCTTTAATATTCTCTTACAGGTCTTGGATGACGGACGATTGACAGATTCACAGGGAAGAACGGTTGATTTCACTAATACCATCATCATTATGACCAGTAACTTAGGTTCCGAGTATTTGCTTCAAGGAAACACCAAAGCTAACCAGGAACTAGTCATGAATCTTTTGAAGAAATCCTTCCGTCCGGAATTCTTGAACCGTATTGATGAAATCGTCATGTTTAACTCTCTTACTGAAGAAGTAGTCAATAAGATTGTCTCTAAGTTCTTAGATCAGCTCAAGGAACGTTTAGCTTCCAAAGACATCGTCTTCACGTATGATAAGAAAGCCGTTGACTACATCCACGCTCATTCCTATGACCAAATCTATGGTGCCAGGCCTATCAGACGTTATGTTCAGAACTATGTCGAGACTCCGATTGCTACTTCCATCATCGAAGGCAGCATTGCCCACAAAGTGAGCTTAACTGCCAATGCCGAGAGCTTAGTGATCAAAGGCGATCTGAAGTAAAGAAATGGGCTAGTCAGGATATTCCTTACTAGCCCATTTTTTATGCGTCTTTATGTTCTTTAGAATGATACTTGCAGAAGCTGTTCAAAGGACAGCTTTCACATTTAGGATTTCGGCTAGGGCATATGTTCCGGCCTAGAAGAATCAGTCTTTGATGAAGATGAATGTCAGCTAAGGAACCAAATTCCTTTTCTAGCCGGTCTTCAGTCTTTGACGGGTCAAAACTATTAGGTACTAATCCTAAACGGTGAGTGACTCTAAAGACGTGAGTATCGACTGGAATGACAGGATAATTATACAGTTCACCTAAGACTACTCCGGAGGTTTTGTATCCAACTCCAGGAAGCTTCATCAAAGCCTGGCGATCTTTAGGAACTTGACCTTGATAGTCTTCACGTAAAATTTTTGCGGTCTTGAGAATATAGTTTACTTTGGAATTGCTGAGTCCAACATGCCTAACGCATTCAAGAATGCCAGCTTTGTTTTCTTCAACGAAGTCATCCAGAGATGGGTATTTTGAAAATAAAACAGCGGTAGCCTTATTTACGGAATCATCAGTAGCCTGTGCCGATAAGATAACTGCAAACAGGAATTCATAATCTTTATTATCATGATGATTCAGAAAAGTCTTTGTATCCGGAAAAGTCTTGTTTAGGATGTTAGCAATGGTGGAATAGTCTTTACTTGTCGCCATGATAAGTCCAATCAGAATTATTGAACAAATCTCTGAGCTCTTCTTTGCGTCTAGTATCTTCATTGACGGTTGAGGCTCCAATATCTTTTCTGGTTTGGCTTCTTTCCATATCAAGAATGTATCTTTCTGCCATTTTGAAGGAAATATGACCCGACTTCATCAAAGCTTTCTGAGCGGCTTCCTTAATCATGCCTTCATCCGCACCTTCCTGAAGCCAACGGGTAACAGTATCTCTTTCGATAGGTGACAAAGTTGTGCCTTGAAGTTCTTCTAAGGAAGCATATAAGGAAGTGGAGACAGTGTTAGGATCACGACCCTCTTTGCTTTTCAAAACAATGTCTTTAACAAAGTCATTAAAAAGACGGTCTTTGAATTCTTCAAGAGAACTATAGATAGTGGTTCCGACATTAATTACGGTTAGATATTTCTTAGAAATGAGTTTAGTCAAAGATTGATCAATCTGATCACGCCCTGCTTTCATATAAGAAGTCAAAATATCACAAGTCAGAAGAGTTTTAGGTTCCTGAATGAGAACATTATCAGAAACTAAAAGAACCATGACATCCAATTCATTAAGATCATAGGACAAGTATTTTTTGGTTAAGATATTTTTCCAATCAACATCGTTTCGAGAAATATTCATGTAGGCTTCCTCCCAAGAAAATTATAACACATACATCAGACATAACACGACAGGCGCTTAAAGAGATAAATTAAGTGATTCCACGAGTTTTTTACGTGTAGAGATTGGACATTTATTGACTTCTTCTTTGATTTTCTGTGGAAGAAGTTCTTTGATATGGTCTTTTTCTTTAGCAATTGCCCATGAAAGACGATGCGAAAAAGTGAAGTCTAATTCGAAAGAAAAGCGATAAGCACGAAGGATTCTGAGAGGATCTTCGCGTAAACGGCGGCAATTATTTCCAATTAGACAAAGTCGCTTTTTTGTAAGGTCCCTTAAGCCTTTCCTCGTTGGGTCAATAACTTCAAAATCACTGTTGACATACAGGGAATTGATCGTAAAATCACGTCTTTTGTAATCTTCATAGAGGCTTTTCACGAAAACAACTTGATTAGGATGACGGTGGTCCTTATAGTCATTTTCTCTCCTGAAAGTCGCAATAGTTACTTTAATTCCGCCTAAATTGAACGAAACCGTTCCATACTTAGGAAAATACAAGGCATATGGAAAAGAGGCGTAAACAATTTGCGGACTTAAAGGGGTGGCAAAATCCATGTCCTGAGTATCTCTACCTAAAAGAGTATCTCGGGCAAAGCCACCTACTAAATAGATATTTTGCTTTCCTAATTTCTTTGAAATTAAGTTAAAAGCATCAAGAAATTGCGATTTTAGGGCTATTTTCATATAAAAATGCCGTCTTTTTAAGAAGGCGGCATTTGAATTCAGCTAAGCAAGTTTACTTGTTATTGACAAGATCTTTGATGGTCTTGGAAGGTTTGAACTTGACAGCCTTAGAAGCCGGGATCTTAATTTTCTCAGCCGTATTAGACGGATTGACACCGGTTCTGGCAGGACGTTCAACAAGAGTGAACGAACCGAATCCAGCAACTTTGACAGTGCCATAGTCAGGATCGACTAAGCCCTTGGCAATAGCAGCAAAGATAAGTTCAACAGCCTTTAAGGCTTCACCCTTCTGCATACGTCCATCCTTAGCTAACTGCTCAGCAAGATCTTCCTTAGTAATAGGTTTTTTATCAGCCATGTGATTTACCTACCTTTCTCTAGGAAAAAGATAGCACATTATCGGCAAAAATGCAATTTTAAGGGATTATTCGGGCTTCAATTCCCGGGCCATTAACGACCTAGAAGCCAGACTTGGGGTAGCGCTTTCAAATAAGATTTTGTAGACCGCTTCCGTGATCGGCATTTCAATGCCGAGTTTCTTCGACATCAAGTAAGCATACTTAGAAGTATCAACGCCTTCACAGGTTTTCGTGTTGTTTTTCAAAACACTTAAAGCATCATCGGATTTGCCAATTTGATATCCTAAGTTAAAATTACGAGATTTCATTGAATTGCAGGTTAAAAGCAAATCTCCGATTCCGGTTAAACCGTAGAAGGTTTGCGTCTTCCCACCTAAAGACAATCCAAACCGCATTATTTCTTTCAAACCTCTAGTGACTAATGCCGCTCTGGCGTTTTCGCCTTCCCCTAATCCAATCAGAATGCCGGCTCCGATTGCCATGACATTCTTCAAGGCAGCTGAACACTCAGACCCGATTTCATCATTGTTGGTATAAACCCTAAAATGGGGTCCGGACATGACTTTCTGAACAAACTTGGCTTCCTCTTCTTTAACTGAAACCGCCGTGACGCAGGTCATCAGCCCTTTTATGACTTCACTGGCGTAGCTAGGACCAATTAACGTCACAATCGGGAAACGTTTTTTCTCGGGGATTTCTTCCCGAAGAACAATGGAAAGACGTTCAAAGCTCGTGGGGTCAAAGCCTTTGGCAGTTGAGATGATATGAACTTTTTTCTTGAGCAGAAGACTAACATCTTTAGCAACACTACGGTAGCTTTTACTAGGCACAGAAAAAACAATGATGTCCGCATCATTGATAGTTTCAGGAAGGCTGAACGAAAAAGAAATCAGATTGCTGAGAACAACATCAGGGAAAACCGGAGTGTTTCTATGGATGAGATTGATATCATTATGCTGCGGATTATGGCCATACATGACAACCTGATGGCCGTTATCAGCAAAGAGTGATGCAATACTGGTGCCCCAGGCACCTGCTCCCAGCAAAGCTATTTTCATTGGTCAAGACCGGGAATTGGATTTCTCTTTCCACGGATGATTAAGGAGATAGGACAGGTGGTGAAACCAAAGCTGGTCCGGATGACATTTTCCAGATAACGTTTATAGGAGAAGTGGAAATAATTAGGGTTATTGCAAAAGAGGATGAAAGTCGGAGGAACATCATCGGTTTGAGTACAATAAGAGATCTTCAGTCTTCCGCCATTGAAGTCGGGAGCTTCATTATCCATTTGAGCTTTAAGAATGACGGAATTGAGAAGATTAGACGGAACCTTTTTATGAATGGTCTTATTGATGTCGTTCAAGGCTTGGAAAATCTTCTGAACGTTGCTGCCGGTTAAGGCCGAGCAGAAGACAATCGGAGCAAAATCAAGGAATTTGAAGTATTCCTTAACCATCTGGGAGAACTTCTTCTGATCATCCATGGTATGAGTATGCAAATCCCATTTGTTGACTACGATAATGACCGGCTTGTTGTTATCGACAGCATAAGAGGAAACATGCATATCCTGGCTTACTAAACCTTCTGAAGCATCAATCAAAAGAAGGATGATGTCTGCTCTTTTAGCAGCATCAGCGCTTCTAATAACGGCGTACTTATCTAAATCCTCAGCCACCTTGCCAGGTTTTCTAATGCCGGCGGTATCAATCATGACATACTTTTGACCGTCACGCTCAAAACGGATATCCACGGAATCACGGGTAGTGCCACTTACCGGAGAGACTATGACTCGATCATGCCCGATGATTTTATTTGCTAAAGATGATTTACCGACATTCGGTCTTCCTAGCAAAGTAAAAGTCAAAGTTCCTTCATAAGGGTTAACAGCCACTTTGGGAAGTTTCTTAAGAATATCATCAAGCATATCTCCTAAGCCTAATCCGTGTTCAGCCGAGATAGGATAAGGATTACCAAAACCGAGGCTATAGAACTCATAACTATTGCCGATTAAAGTAGAGTCATCGATCTTGTTAACAGCCAAAAAGACTTTCTTTTTAACAGGATAGAGTTTCTTTGCTACAAATAAATCCGAATTAGTAAGGCCGGCTCTTCCATCCACAACAAAAAGAATGACATCCGCTTCCTGAATGGCTAAATCAACTTGGGCCTGAACTTCCTTCTGAAATGGAATGTTTTCCCCAGTGATTCCGCCCGTATCAATCAAAGTGAATTCCTTATCAAGCCAATGACCGATGCCATAGTTACGGTCGCGGGTGATTCCGAATTCCTTGCCAGTGATTTCTTTTCTAGTATCAGTCAGACGATTGAATAAAGTCGATTTACCAGAGCTTGGTGAACCAACTAGAACTACTTTTCCAAAATTTTCCATGTTTTACCAACTTTCTCCTCAAATAATGAGATGATTTTATCTATTTCCTCTTCGATAGTTAAGTTAGAGGTATCGAGAAGGATAGCGTCCGAGGCTTGACACAAAGGGGAATTAGCCCGATTAGAGTCAATGTAATCTCTCTTAATGATATCATTTTTGATTTCTTCTAACGAAGAAGCAATATTCTTTCTTTGATTTTCCTTGTATCTTCTGGCGGCTCGAGCTTCAACTGAAGCTACCTGATAGATTTTCAAGTCAGCTTTCGGCAAAACCACAGTTCCGATATCTCTGCCATCCATAACCACGGAATCATTGATAGCCATGGCTTGCTGAATCTTGACAAGCTTCTCTCTAACCGGCTTATGGGCACAGGCATAGGAAACCTGAGATGAGACATCCATTTCCCTTACCCGTTTGGTGACATCGACATCATTGAGGAAAACATGTCCCCGCCGATCTTCGTGAATGTGAATCTCATCAAGAATGGAGGTAGCTGCTTCTAAGCTTTTACAATCCAGTCCTTTATTGATCATCATCAAAGTGACGGCCCGATACATGGCACCAGTATCAATATAAAGAAAGCCGAGTTTTCGGGCTACGCCTTTGGCAGCCGTAGATTTGCCACTGGCGGCTGGACCATCAATAGCGATGGAATAATGTTTTTGGTTCATTTTAGATAACTCCTATAATTACTAAGACAATCAAGGCGACAATGCCGGCCATAATAAGCCCAATAAGGGCCCAAACCAAGGTGGCAAGGGAAAATCCCTGATGATGGGATTTCTTCTCTTCCTTAACCTTCTTTTGATATTTGGCTTTGGCTTCCTTCTTCTGAGTGGTGGAGTCATAGGTATCATATTCTTTAATCAATTCATCAATTGAAAGGGAAAGAGTGTTTCTCTTAATTCCATCCTTGTTTACATTATTATCCCCTTTATTTACAACTCCAGGAACATAGTTAGTGACATCATTAGTAATGCTGGCTTCACTAGCTTTCTGATGAACAGGCTTGGAACTAGGCAGGTTGCGCTTCTGGCTTTGGGATTCCTGAAAAGAGTAGACATCCATGTTGGATATCTTCTTCCTCAAATCAGCATATCTCACAACCCGGCATTTTTGCATTTTAGAAACAATCTCCTATCACTATATTATATAGGCAAAGAAACAATTTTCATATATGAAAGAACTATCAAATTCACGGAAAGATGTTCAAAAAAGGCTTAGTCGCATTTATCGCAACAAAAGATTGTAAACCTATCCGCTTTTAGCTAAAATAGATAGCGTTGCCGTCATAGCTCAGTTGGTAGAGCAACTGATTCGTAATCAGTAGGTCGGAAGTCCGATTCTTCTTGACGGCACCAGAATAACTAAAGGCTTAGCCTAATCGGCTAAGCCTTTTTTCTTTGCAAAACAAAAAGGAGGCCTATTGCTAGACCTCCCAATAATGACTAGTCGACGAAGGCTAGGATGGCCATCGAAGCGTTGTCGCCGCGACGGTTATAAGTCTTCAGAATACGAGTGTAGCCACCATTACGGTCCTTATATTTGGGTCCGTAGACATCGAAGAGCTTCTGTAAAGCAGTCTTGTTAGTCTTAGGATCAACAAATCCTTGCTCGCGAACGAAAGAGGCAGCCAAACGTCTAGCAGCCAAATCGCCCTTCTTAGCATAGGTGACCATACGTTCAGCCTTCTGCTGAGCGCGTTTAGCAACAGACAAAGTAACTTCAATCTTTCCGGAGATGATTAACTGGGAAACGACGTTTCTCAGCATATTCTTCTCTTTATCAGAAGTGTATCCAGCCTTAAAGCGGACACCGCCTTTGCCGTGGACATTCTTTCTACCGATAGTACCCATAGTAGTTTACCTCACTTTTTAGAAGAATCATCATGCTGAAGGGAGAGACCGAAACTGGCGAGCTTATCAAGAATTTCCTTATAGGATTTCTTTCCTAAGTTACGGACAGTCATCAATTCAGATTCCTTCATGTTGCAGAGATCCTGAACCGTCTTTAAACCATTTCTCTTTAAGCAGTTGTAGGAACGGACAGAGAGATCGAGATCTTCAAGAGACATGGTGTTGAACTTGTTCTCAGGCTTCTCTTCAGCGACAGCCATGACGGTGGCATTCTTGACAGCATCATCGAGGTCCTCGAAGAGCTTGAAGTGCTCATCCAGGATCTTGGCCGATAAGGCGACAGCATCCTGAGGAAGCATACTGCCATCAGTGGTAACTTCGATGATGAGCTTTTCATAGTTGGCATTATGGCCGACACGAGTCGGCTCGGTGTGAACATAGACTTTCTCGACCGGGGAGAAGTTGGAATCGACGGCAATCATGCCTAAAGGCCAGCTGGGGTCTTTATTCTCTTCAGCAGTCATGAATCCGCGGCCTTTGGCAGCGTGAAGACTCATCTTAATATGACCGTTAGGAGCTAAGTGGCATAAAACCAAATCCTTATTGACAACACTGACCATATCAGGGCAGACAATGTCGCCAGCCTTGACTTCTTTATCGCCCTTGACTTCGAGCTTTAAGGTATAATCAGCATTTTCATTATCGGATTCATCGTGAAGAACCAAATTCTTGATGGCGAGGATGATCTGAGTCAGATCTTCGACGACACCAGGAAGAGGAGTATATTCATGATGAGCGTCTTCGACTTCAATAGCATAAACAGCTAAGCCCGGTAAGGAAGAGAGCAACACTCTTCTCATGGCATTGCCGACAGTGACTCCATAGCCCTTCTCTAAAGGTGTAACAGTGAAACGTCCGAAGGTAGGGGTAACATCAGTTTTGCTGATTTGAAATTGCGGCTTTTCGAATTCTTTCATTTAAGCTCTCCTTTTCCTTTCGTTCAGTCTAGCCACGAGGTCTCTTAGGCGGACGGCAGCCATTGTGAGGAATAGGTGTAACATCAGAAATAGAAAGAACCTTAAGTCCGCAGGCTTCTAAAGCACGGACAGCGGTCTCTCTGCCAGGGCCTGGGCCCTTGACTTCGACATCAACCTGCTTCAAACCGCGATCAACGCAGCTCTTGGCAACGTTAGTGGCAGCGATCTGAGCAGCAAACGGAGTGGACTTCTTAGATCCAGACATACCGCAAGTGCCAGCACTTGCCCAGGCAATTACCTTGCCCTGTTCATCAGAGATGGAAATGATGGTGTTGGAATAAGAGGCATGAATATGAGCCACACCCTTAGTGAAGTTGAGCTTGCTCTTCTTCTTACGGATAGTGGTCTTCTTCTTGGTCTTATTAGCGGCAGCGGCAGCAGCTCCAGTAGGAGCAGCTGGCTTCTTAGCATCAATTGTATTATCAGCCATTTTTCATTCTCCTCCCTGATTAGAGCGTAGCCTTCTTGTGGTTAGCTACAGTCTTTCTCGGACCCTTGCAGGTACGGGCATTGGTCTTATCTCTCTGACCACGGCAAGGTAAATTCCTACGATGTCTCTGGCCACGATAGGTTCCAATTTCCTCAAGTCTCTTGATATTGAGGGCAACTTCTCTTCTCAGATCACCTTCAACAACATATTTGCTGACCTGATTACGGACAGCGGTAAGCTCCTCTTCGGAGCAATCCTTGACTCGCTTAGTGCCATCAACTTTGGCATCAGCGCAGATCTTGATAGCAGTGGTATGTCCGATTCCGTAGATGTAACCAAGGGAATATACTAACTGCTTATCGTTCGGGATATCGACTCCAGCGATTCTAGCCATATTATCGTTCTTCCTTTCTTTAACCCTGTCTCTGCTTATGCTTAGGGTTAGAGCAGATGACCATCACACGTCCCTTACGTTTGATGACCCTGCAATTAGGGCACATCGGTTTAACTGAAGATCTTACTTTCATGTAAGTGACTCCTTTACTTGTATCGGTAGACTATGCAGCCATTAGTGACATCATAAGGAGAGATTTCCACAGTGACCTTATCGCCAGGCAGAATACGAATCTTGTTCATTCGCATCTTCCCAGAGATTCTGGCTCTGATCACTGCTCCTCCGTCGAGTTTTACCGAATATTTGTCGGCGGGTAGGGACTCGAGAACGGTCCCTTCCATCTTGATGAAATCTTCCCTGCTCATGCTTGTGTGTTCTCCAATTCTTTAAGATGTCGTTCAACATTGGAATCAACTGAAGTAATGATAGCGCCAGTAGAGGTGATAATTATATCATTCTCATAATGGGCGTTGATCTTACCGTCAGCTGATACGACTCCCCAATCATCATCCAGAGTTTTGATTTCCGCACTTCCGGACATGACCATCGGCTCAATAGCTAGACACATTCCCTCCCGTAAGAAGGGCCCAAATCCGAGTTTACTGTCATAGTAGTTAGGAATGAAAGGATCCTCGTGCATGCTGGTGCCTAAGCCATGACCACCATACTCTTTGCAGAGCGAGTAGCCATATTTGTCAGCAGTTCTTTGGATGGCCTTGGAAATTTCATAGAGATGAACTCCAGGTTTCAAGACCTTGTAGGCTTCGTAGAAGCACTCTTCGGTGCAGCGGATGAGCTTACTCGCTTCAGCGGAGACACTTCCGACAGGGAAGGTACGACAGGCATCGCCTTGGTAACCGGTGGAATCAACGTTACCCATATCAATGCTTAACAGATCACCTTCCTTTAGAACGACGTTCTTAGATGGAATGCCATGGATCAGGACATTGTTGACCGAAGTGCAGACCGCTCCCGGGAAGCCGTCGAAACCCTTGAATGAGGGTTTGCAGCCTGACTTGAGGATGAACTCTTCAGCTAACTTGTCGATTTCCTTGGTGGTCCGGCCCGGCTTGATTTCAGGAGCCAATAAATCGAATATGGCTCCCAATTTCTTACCAGCCTGCTTCATCATTTCCTGTTCTCGTACGGATTTGATGATAATCATCTAAGGGCCTCGTCTAAGACTTTCGAAACGTCTTTGAAGACCTTGTTGATTTCCTGTAGAGCATTGACTTCCTTGAGAAGACCTTTTCCCTTATAGTAATCCACCAAAGGATAAGTCTTCTTGTGGTAGTCATCTAAGCGGACCTTGAAGCTGGAAGCACAATCATCCGGACGCTGGATCAATTCCGACCCACAGGTATCACAGACGTTGTCCTTCAAAGGCTTCTTGGACTTGAGGTTGTAGGAAGCACCGCATTTCGGGCAGACCCGACGGGAAGAGATACGGTCAACAAGTTCGTTGTCATCAGCGACAAGAAGAATGACAGCACTTAATCCCATCTTATCTTCCTTCAGCATGCTTTCTAAGCTATCAGCCTGGGGAATCGTTCTCGGGAATCCATCAAGAAGGAAACCCTTCTTGCAATCATCCTGAGTCAATCTCTCCTTGACTAAGCCGACTGTGACCTCATCAGGAACTAACTTACCTGCTGAGATGTAGGACTGAGCCAAGAGACCAAGCTTCGTCTTATTAGCAATAGCAGCTCTAAACATATCGCCGGTGGAGATATGGGCAATGCCATACTCCTTACAGATTAATTCGGACTGAGTTCCTTTTCCGGCAGCCGGGGGACCCATCAAGATTATATTCAGTTTCTTATCTTTCATTTTTACAGTTCACTCTCCGCATATCCATTGCCGGCTAAGATGCCGGAAATCTGATTGTTGACCTCAAGAGCAACGCCAACGACAATGATCAATCCCGTGCCACCTAAGGCTAAGGATGAATCGCTGACTGCACCTGAGAGAGTAAGAATAATAGGTAACAAAGCAATCAAAGTCAACGACATAGCACCTAAGAAGGTAATACGATCCAAGGTTCTAGACAAATACTTCTCAGTCTCAGTACCAGGTTTAATGCCGGTGATGTAGGTTCCGCTGTTCTGGAAGTTCTCAGCCACACGTTCCGGATTGATCTGCAGTTGAGCGTAGAAATAAGAGAAGGCGATGATCAATACGGCATAGATGATCGGTCCCCAAGGGAAGGCGAAGTCATCAGTCATCTGCGCCATCTTCTGATAGTTGAAGACATCTTCCATTTGGGAAGCCCAACCAGGAGTAGTGCCGTTAGAGAAGAGAGAGACGATGATTGACGGAGCTACCATGATTGAGGAAGCGAAGATGACTGGCATAACGGAGCTGACATTGACCTTAATAGGTAAGAAGGAAGCCTGCTGAGAAGATAAATCGTTGCTCTGGCTAGTGTTGGAATGACTGATAGGAAGCTTTCTGACTGATTTTTCGATGAAGGTGACGAAGATGATGATTACTAAGTAGGCTAAGATGTAGACAACCATCTGGGCACTGCCTTCGAGAATAGTGGAAGGATCTCCAGTGGAGATCTTGTCACTGAGATAGGAGGAGAAAGCGGTGGAAATCTGTGAAGGAAGCGAAGAGATGATGCCGGCGAAGATCAGCATAGAGATACCGTTTCCGATACCTTTATCAGTGATCTGATCGCCCATCCAGTTAAGCATTGAAGTTCCAGCAACCATGAAGATGATGATCTTAGTGTAACCCCAGGCAGAGGAATCGGAAAGAGTGATGGAGGAGCTGTTCTTTAAGGAAACAATGATACCGTAAGCCTGAACAGCAGCTAAGACGACAGCGAGAATTTTAGTAACGACATTAAGCCGTTTTCTACCAGTCTCGCCTTCTTTAGTCATCTGCGTGAGTGAAGGAAGAACATCCATTGACAACAGCTGAATGATAATCTGAGCCGTGATGTAAGGTGAAACGCCTAACGCCAAGATAGAGAAGTTTTGTAATGATCCGCCTCCCATCATATTGAGAAGGGAGAGGGAAGAAGTGCTGTCCCAGACGTTGGTAGAAACCGTTACGCCAGGAACTGTAATAGCCGATCCGATTCTGAAGACAAGGAAAATTGCCAACGTAAATAGGATACGATTAAGCACATCCTTGTTATGGAAAAACGCGGCTACCTTTTTCATTACTTCTCCTCGGCGACAGGAGCGTCAGCCATTTTCTTCAAAGTAGCTTTGAAGCTGACACGAGCATCTTTAATGGTGTTGATGTTAGCTTTTCCGCCAGCCTTTTCAATAGCCTCTTTAGCGGACTTGGAATAAGCCTGAACGGTAATGTTGAGTTTCTTGGTAAGCTTTCCCTGTCCTAAGACTTTGACCGGCTTATTGAGATTATGGATGATGTCGGCGAAAAGCAAAGAAGTATCATCGACTGAAGCGCCATCCTTGAAGACTTTATCCAAGTCAGCAATGTTGACGACGACATAATCGACTCTAGTGCAATTGACGAAACCGTGCTTCGGAATACGTCTGTAGAGAGGAAGCTGTCCGCCTTCAAATCCAAGCGGAACCTTCGAACCCTGACGAGCACCCTGACCTTTTTGACCACGAGTAGAAGTCTTACCCATACCAGAGCCTAAGCCTAAGCCGACTCTCTTGGGGAGATGACGTGAACCCTTGGCAATCTTGAGATTACTTAAATCCATGGTTATGCTCCTTACTTAGCTACCTTAGCATCAGCCTTGACAGCCTCAGCCTTAGGAGCTTCTTCCTTGACTACGATGCCGTGACGGACAAAAGCGACTTCAGCATAATACTTAAGAAGCTTAAGACCGTTGACTGTGGCCTTGACGGCGTTAGTCTGAGTACGGCTACCATAAATCTTGGAGTAGATGTTTCTGATACCAGCTAATTCGAGAATAGCACGGACAGCACCGCCGGCGATCAATCCAGTGCCTTCCGGAGCCGGCTTAAGGAATACCTTAGTGGCACCGAATTCACCAGTGACAGCATGGGGGATAGTATCTCCCTTGACGATCTTAATCTTGTACATATTTCTCTTAGCGGCAGAAAGAGCCTTCTTGATTGCATCCGGGACCTCATTAGACTTACCCAGACCGAATCCGAACTTGCCCTTCTTATCACCAATGACGACAAGAGCAGTGAAACGAACACGCTTACCACCCTTGATGACCTTGGCGACTCTGGAAATCTTGACTACCTTCTCATCATATTCCTGCTCATCACCGCGTCCGCGATACGAACGACGGCCATTGCCATTACGGTTATTGCCACCGAAACGGTTGCCCGGACGTTGGCCATTGTGGCCATTGAATCCAGGACGAGAAGGACGGGTTCCGACCTTAGCGGCCGGAGCAGCATCAGCTTTGTTGGCTTCGGTAGTAACCGGGGCCGTAGCAACGTTTTTGTTTTCTTCCATTTGTTACATGATCTCCTTAGAAGACCAGACCTGCCTTACGGCAAGCCTCAGCCAGAGCCTTAACCTGGCCGTGATAGAGATATCCGGAACGGTCAAAGACAACTTCGGTGATCTTCAAATCCTTAGCTTTCTTAGCTAAGTCTTCGCCGACCTTAGAAGCAGCTTCGCAGTTAGAAGGATTCTCTAAGCTCAACTTATCACTGCTAGAGGAGCAGAGTGTTTTCTTGCTTTCATCATCGATGATGGCAGCATAGATGAATTTGTTAGAACGGAAGACAGAGATTCTAGGACGTTTGGCCGTTCCAGTGATCTTAGCTCTGATTCTAATATGACGATGCAATCTCTGAGCGTTGCGATCGAATGTGGTATACATTGCTATTCTCCTCCTTTATTTGGCTGCAGGAGCAGCGGCACCTGTAGCAGTAGCACCGACAGCAGACTTCTTAGCAGAAGCAGGCTGACGAAGCACGACGACTTCATTCTTATAACGGATACCTTTGCCATGATAGCATTCCGGTTTACGGACATTTCTGATCATAGCGGCCATCTGACCAACAGCCTGCTTATCAATACCAGTGACAGTAATGACAGACTGCTTGATGCTGATAGCGACACCCGTTAAAGGAGTAACGACATCCTCATGGGAGTGGCCGACGTGAAGAACTAAATCAGTTCCTCTCATCTCACCACGGTAACCGACACCCTTGATTTCCAATTCCTTGGTGAAGCCGTTTGTGACGCCTTCAACCATATCATTGATAATAGCACGGGCCGTGCCATGATTCATCTTCATCTTGATGGAATCATCAGGACGTTTGACTAAGAATTCAGTGCCTTTGGTTTCATAAGTGATGTGGGGATCAAGCTTAGTCTTAAGTTCGCCCTTAGGACCCTTAACGGTAACAACGTTAGCGTTAGTGGTGATAGTGACTCCGGCAGGAATAACGACCGGTTTTCTTCCGATTCTTGACATTTTTCCGTGCCTCCTTACCAGACGTAGCAGAGAACTTCTCCGCCGAGATTGAGCTTACGGGCATTCTTTTCAGTCATAACGCCCTTAGAGGTAGAGATGATGGCAATTCCTAAGCCGTTTAAGACCTTGGGAAGCTTGTCAGCAGTAACGTTGACACGTAATCCAGGTTTAGAGATTCTCTTAACACCCGTGATAACACGGTTGCCGTCAGAATCATACTTAAGAGTGATGGTCAAAGTCTTATAACTTAAACCGTTCTCCTGAGTGACTTTGTAATCAACAACGAATCCTTCATCTTTCAGTATCTTAGCGATCTGCTCGCAGGTCTTGGAAGTCGGGAGAGCGACAGTCTCAGATTTGCTGAGATTGGCGTTACGGATGCGGGTGAGCATATCAGCGATGGTATCATTAACCATAATTTCAGTTCTCCTTTTCTTCTTTACCAACTAGCCTTGTGCATACCAGGGATCTCACCCTTGTAAGCCATCTCTCTTAAGCAGATACGGCAGAGGCCGAACTGGCTTAATACGCCGTGGACACGTCCGCAGCGGGTGCAGCGATGGTAATTACGAGTGGAATACTTCTTAGGCTTAGCACATTTAACAATCAAAGCTTTTCTTGCCATTGAACTATCCTCCTATTACTTGCTGAAAGGCATACCTAACTTAGAAAGTAAGAAGTAAGCCTCTTTATCAGTCTTGGCGGATGTTACAATGACGACATCCATACCTTGGGTACGGCTGACCTTATCATATCGAATTTCTGGGAACATCAGCTGTTCCTTGACGCCAGTGGAATAGTTTCCACGGCCATCGAAGGCATTCTTGCTGATACCACGGAAATCACGGACACGGGGAAGATCGATGTTGATGAATTTATCGAGGAAATCATACATTCTGACTCTTCTTAAGGTAACCTTGACGCCAACCGGTACGCCTTCACGAAGCTTGAAGTTAGCGATGGACTTCTTGGCCTTAGTAACAATCGGATGCTGGCCAGAAATAGTCTCCATCTCACTGACAGCTTCATCGACGTTCTTTTCGTTGGATCCAGCTTCACCTAAACGCATATTAAGGATGATTTTGACGATCTTCGGGCATTCCATGATCGAGGAATACTTGAATTCCTTCATCATGGCAGGAACGATCTCTTCTTGATATTTGGTATCAAGACGGGAGATGTACTTGGCCTTCTGAGAGCCCTTATTGTGGGCCTTCTTAACGGACACGCCGTTTTTCTTTTCTTCAGCCATTGTTATTCTCCTTACTTAATGATGGTTCCGCTAGCCTTAGCGAAACGAACTTTCTTCTCGCCCTGAAGCTTATAGCCAACCTTGGTGGCTTTGCCGGTCTTAGGATCGACTAAAGCGACTTTGGAAGTCGGAATCGGGGAATTGATATCCTTGATTTCGCCCTTCGGGTTAGCCTGAGTGGGCTTGACATGCTTCTTATGGACGTTGATGCCATCGACGATGACAGTTTGGGTCTTAGGCATAGCCTTTAAGACTTTGCCGGTTTTACCTTTGTCATCACCGCTGATGACGATGACGTTGTCTCCAGTTTTGATTTTCATGATTTATCCTCCCTAACGATCAGAGAACCTCGATCGCCAACGAGACGATCTTCATGTATTTGTCGCCCTTTTCACGAAGCTCACGAGCAACGGGTCCGAAGACTCGAGTGCCCTTAGGAGTGCCATCCTCATTGATGAGGACAACAGCATTGTCATCGAAGCGGATGGTGGAGCCATCGTTTCTCTGATAAGCCTTCTTGACACGGACGATAACGCCCTTCACAACTTCTGACTTCTTGACCTTGCCGTTAGGAATAGCATCCTTGACAGCGCAGACAACGACATCACCGACAGTGGCAGACTTACGGAAACTGCCGCCTAAGAGACGGAATACTCTGACCGAACGAGCACCAGAGTTATCGGCGACGACGAGGTTAGTTTCATTTTGAACCATATTTTACTCTCCCTTCTTCACGATAGCGACTAAACGGAAACGCTTGTCATGAGACAGAGGACGGCATTCTTCGAAGAGAACGATATCGCCAACCTGAGCGATACCGGCCTTGTCGTCAACCTTGTACTTCTTACGAATAGAGACACGTTTCTTGTAAATAGGATGCATCATATAGTTTTCGGTTTCAACGACGATGGTCTTCTGCATCTTATTGGAGATAACTTTTCCCTGTAAACGTCTACGAGTAGAGGCCGTAACAGCCTGTTTTTCTTCAGTAGCCATATTTGACCTCCTCCTTTACTTGGAACTAGCCTTGAGGCTAGCTTCTTTCTTACGTTCATTCTCGACAGTCAGACACTTAGCAATATCCTTACGGCACTGAGTGATCTTGCTGCCGTTGTCAAGCTGACCGGCCTTAGCCTGGAATCTTAAGGCAAGTAAATTGCTCTTAAGTTCATAGACCTTGCTAGCGAGGTCTTTGTCAGATAATTTTCTTACATCTTCAATAGTCATAATCTGGTTTCCTCGCCTTTCTTAATGACACGGCTCTTCACGGAAAGCTTATATCCGGCCTGATGTAAAGCTTCTTTGCAATCAGCATCGGAGACACCACCGATTTCGAACATGATGGCACCCTTCTCGATGACGGCAAACCAAGCTTCAACAGTACCTTTACCGTTACCCATACGGACCTCAGCCGGCTTCTTAGTCCAACCTAAGTAAGGGAAGACACGGATGTAGGCTTTGCCAGTCTTCTTAGTGTAACGAGAGAGGACGACACGGGCGGCTTCAATCTGCTTGTTAGAGATATAACCGGCCTCAGTAGCGACTAAGCCATAACTTCCGAAGGCAACGGTGTTGCCACGGCTGGCTTTGGCTTTAGGCCAGATCAGGTGGCTTCGACGCCACTTAGTTCTTTTAGGCTGTAACATTGTTATTCTCCTTTCGGACCATCAACCGGCTTAGCATCTTTAGAGGCAGAAGGAGTGACAGCCGGAGTGGCAGGCTTATTAGCGGCAAAGTTATTGTGGAAATTATTCGGACGACGATCATTTCTGTTTCCGAAGCGGCCACGTCCGAAGCGACCTTCATCGGGACGACGATCTCTGAGTTCCTTGTAATTGTCAGGAAGAGCGATCCAGCACTTGACACCGATGCAGCCATAAGTGGTGTGAGCATCAGCTAAAGCGTAATCGATAGGCTGACGGAGGGTATGAAGTGAGAGAACACCTTCACGGTATTCTTCGTAACGGGCGATTTCGGCACCGCCGATACGGCCTTTGCACATGGTCTTGCAACCCTTGGCGCCAGCTCTCATAACTCTCTGAATAGCCTTCTTCTGAACAACACGGTAGGAAGCACGTTCCTCAATCTGCTTAGCAATATCCTTAGCGACTAAGACAGCATCGAGATCAGGATTCTTGATTTCAACAATAGAGATCTTGATGGCATCAGCCGGCTTATTAAGGACCTTAACTAAGTGAGCTTTGATTTCCTTGATGGAAGCGGAATCAGTTCCGATAACCATAGCCGGATGAGAAGCATAGATGGTGATGGTGATGGCATTCTTGATTCTCTCAATGTCGATTCTGGATAATCCAGCATCGGCCTTGTCAAGCTTAGGTTCAAGATAAGAACGGATAGCGATATCTTCCTTCAGATAAGTAGAATAGGTCTTCTTATCAGCATACCAGTGACTGGACCAGTCACGATTGATTCCTAAACGCAGACCGTTAGGATTAACTTTCTGACCCATAGTTTACTTGGCCTCCCTATTCTTCAAAGTGACGAAGACGTGGCTCCATCTCTTGATTAAGCCACTAGCGGAACCCTTAGCACGGGGAAGGATTCTCTTAAGACGGGTAGCATCGTTAGCAGTGATTTCAGCGACATACAGAGTATTCTGATCCATATGGAAGTTGTTAACAGCGTTTGCTTCGGCAGACTGAATCAGTTTCTTGATATCAATAGCGCAGAGCTTAGCGCAATTGTCTAAGATAGCATAAGCAGTATCAAGGTCCTTGCCGCGAACAAGATCAACAACTAATCTGACCTTTCTCGGAGTGACGCCATAGTTGATTAACTCAGCCTTGGCTTCAGTGCGTAAGGGCTTGTTAGCTTCTTCCTTTTTGGAAGATTTGCTGGTCTTTACTGCTTTGGCAGCTTCCTTCTTAGGAGCAGCCTTTTTGACTTCAGCCTTAGCTTCCTTTTTCGGAGCTTCAGCTTCTGTTACTTTCTTTTCTTCTTTCTCAGCCATGATTCAATCTCCTTACTTTTTAGCAGCAGCAGGGGCACTAGCCGGAGCAGCGGCAGCGGCAGCTGTAGTAGTCTTAGCAGCAGCTGTAGTTGTACCAGCAGTTGTCGGAGCAGCCTCAGTTGTCATATCAGTGCCTGAACGATGGTGAGTGAAGGTGCGGGTGAAGACGAATTCGCCAAGCTTGTGTCCGACCATATCTTCAGTGACATAGACCGGAACAAAGGCGCGGCCATTGTGGACAGAAATAGTGTGTTCAATGAATTCAGGGAAGATAGTAGAACGTCTCGACCAGGTCTTGATGACCTCTTTCTTACCGGACTTATTCTGATCCTGAACTCTCTTGAGGAGCTTGGGATCGCAGTAAGGACCTTTTTTAAGACTTCTTGACATGTGTCATTCTCCTCCAGTTTACTTTCCGTTTCTTCTTCTGACGATAAGACGATTGCTTCTAGCCTTGCTAGAACGGGTCTTAACGCCCATCAATCTTCTGCCCCAAGGTGAACGAGGAGCATCATGACCGACAGGGCACTTACCTTCACCACCACCGTGTGGATGGTCGTTCGGGTTCATGGCAGCACCACGGACAGTCGGACGGACACCTAACCAACGAGTTCTTCCAGCCTTGCCCTTGTGGACAAGATTGAAATCCTCATTGCCAACGGTACCAATAGTGGCACGGCAGGTAAGAAGAACTTTGCGGACTTCACCGGAAGCTAATCTTAAGGTGGCATATTTGCCTTCCTTACCTAAGATCTGAGCTCCAGTTCCAGCAGCTCGGCAGACCTGACCGCCTTTTCCAGGTTCAAGTTCGATGTTGTGAATCATCAAACCTTCGGGGATGTTGCCGATTTCCATGCAGTTGCCGGTAGCGATTTCGCCGACCTTGCCATCAGTGACCTTCATTCCGACGGTCATGCCTTTGGCGCAGATGACGTAACGCTTAGTTCCGTTAGCATTAACTAATAATGCAATACGGCAGTTTCTGTTAGGATCATATTCAATAGCCTTAATAGTAGCAGTGTTCTCACCGGCTCTCTTGAAGTCGATGACACGATATCTTCTCTTGTTACCACCGCCGATGTGACGGCAAGTGATAAATCCCTGAGAGTTTCTTCCGCCGGTCTTCTTGAGCGGCTTCAGCAAAGCTTTTTCAGGAGCCTTCTTTGTGAGATCGTTGGTAGATAAGGTGGCGAGATGTCTCATACCCGGAGTCAACGGGTTATATTGTTTGATTGCCATACTTTTCTCCTATATGTTGCTTTCTTCTACTTCTTTGCATCACTAGCCGGAGTGGCCTTACGGTCTTCGGCAGCGACAGCGGCGCTGATCTTTCCAAGATCGAAGCTGGAATCAAAGCGGACAATGGCCTTCTTGTAAGAAGCAGTCTTGCCGACATATCTTCCGACTCTCTTGGACTTGCTAGCGACGTTGATTGTATGAACAGTCTTGACCTTAGCAGAGAAGATGGCCTGAACGGCAGCCTTGATCTCAGCCTTAGTAGCCTTGTTGTCGCAAGCGAATACCATAGCATTCTCTTGGGACTGAAGACGCTGAGTTTCCTCAGTGGCGATCACATACTTGATGATGCCGAAGTCCTTAAGGATAGCAGGACGAGTCTTGTAATCCCCAGTGGCTTTGACTTCACTCTTATCAGCTTTGACAGCTTCGGCCTTAACAGCCTTGGCTTTAGTAGCTTTTTTAGCTTCAGGTTTCTTTTCCTGAGTAGCTTCCTCAGTGGAAGCCTTCTTGATTTCGTCAGCCATTATTTAGCTTCCTCCTCATGATCATCATGCTCAGCCGGAATAACGCCCTTAGCTAAGATCAGCTTGTTGGCATTGAGGATGTCATAGACGGAGAGATTGTCAGCAGAGGTGATTTCAACGTTTTCAAGGTTAGCGGCAGCACGAACAAGGTTTTCATCATAGTCGGCTAAGACTAAGAGGTTCTTCTTCTCATCGGCGTTGATAGCCTTGAGAGCTTTGATGAAGTCTTTAGTCTTGGTTCCAGTGAACTTGGCATCATCGATGACGATGATGGCATTGTTCTGAGCTTTATCAGATAAAGCAGAAGTGTAGGCGAGGTAATGCTGCTTCTTATTCATCTTAAGCTTGTAGCTCTGTTCTCCATCCGGACCATGGACGACACCGCCATGTCTCCAAAGCGGAGAATTGCGGGTTCCAGCTCTAGCTCGGCCAGTGTGCTTTTGAGCCCAAGGTTTACGGTTAGAACCGTTAACCATGGAACGATCAAGAGTATGAGCAGTAGCGACACGGCGATTAGAGAGGTAGACACGGACAGCCATTTGAACGGCATATTCATTGATCTCAACATTGAATAGGTCAGCGGGAAGAGTTACTTCTCCGACCTTCTTACCGGCAAAGTCAACTACAGGTAAGCTAAGATCTTTGACTTCAGTTTTGTTAGCCATAATGTTTCTCCTTCCCACCGTTTACTTCTTAGCCGCAGCGTTGCTGTGGGACTTGTTGGAAATAGCGGTACGTTTCTTACCGGAATTCTCTTCAGCCTTAACAGCAATCTTGGACAAAGCATCGGCGTTCTTCTTTTCAAGTTCAGTAATTGTCTCTTTGGTGTAATCAACAATCGGAGAGACAATGAACGGCTTCACACCCTTCTTGACGCAAGACTTGATCTTAATGATGCTGAGATCCGGTCCCGGAACTGATCCTCTGATGAGAACGCAATTCTTAGAAGGATCAACAGAGACGATAACCAAGTTCTGAACAGTTCTTGTCTTCGGTCTCCACTGTCCACCCATGTGCTTGCCAGGATGAACACGGTTGTTAGTACGACCGTTAGTAGCCAAAGAACCAATCTGTCTGTGATAACCAGAACCATGGCCTTTCGGACCGATGATAGCATGGTATCTCTTAATGACGCCAGAGAATCCGTGACCCTTGCTGAGTCCGGTGACATCAATCATGTCGCCGACTTTGAAGGCTGTGCAATCGACAGCGGTGCCAACCTCATGATTAGCATAGATTTCATCGCCTTCGATTTCTCTGATGACATACTTAGGAGCGGTATTAGCCTTTTTGACTAATCCCTGCTCGCATTTGTTGGCGCGGGAGACCTTCTTGTCTTCGTAGCCAATCTGAAGAGCCTCATAGCCATCCTTCTCCTTAGTCTTCTTCTGAAGGACGACATTGGGGAGTACTTCTACGACAGTGACCGGGTAAGTGGTTCCGTCTTCAGCGAAGACAGAAGTCATTCCGATTTTTCTTCCAATAATGGATTTCATAAACTGTGTGTCACTCCTCCTTAGAGCTTGATTTCAACATCGATTCCAGCAGGAAGATCGAGATTCTTCAGAATGTCGATTGTCTGCTTGGTCGGGCGGTTGATGTCGATAAGTCTCTTATGAGTTCTGATTTCGAACTGCTCACGAGAATCCTTATCGGTAAACGGAGAACGAAGAATAGTGAAGATTTGCTTCTCGGTAGGAAGCGGAATAGGTCCGACTACCTGAGCGCCAGTCTTCTTGGCGGCTTCGACGATCTTTGCGACCGCCTGGTCAAGGACTTTGTGATCATAGCCCTTGAGACGAACACGAATTGATTTGTTTTCTGCCATTGTGTGTTTCCTTCCTTGCTTGCGATCTAGTGCAAGCATCCGTTCGGTATGAATTACCCGAATCACTGACTCGACAACCCTTGTCGGTGTTTCGGCAACTTCACACGTCAATACGGGCTGAAATGGCATTCAGCGTGTTCTAGTTTACTATGTGAGTCTATCAGTGTCAACGATTTTCTTATCTTTTTTTCAAAATTCCTAATGCACTATATATATAAGGATATATAGGTGGCTGTACAATTACAACCCTCTATGGTGTTTCCTACCTAAAACAAGGCCTAATTTAATGCGTTTTTCTTCTTTAGCAAGTCTTCGACATACTTTTCACCATAACTGACACCCAATTCCAATGACTTGTTGTTAAAGCTTGTCTGTTTAATTCCGGCATCCAGTTTTAAATAAAGGCCGCGCTCTTTAGAGTTAAAGAAAGCCACCCGATTTGTATCATTAGATAGGACTCTCTTATTAAACATGTCCAAAGCTATCAGCCCAGTCTGGCTATAACTTGGAACCACATCAAAGGCAATGTCAAAATAAGACGAAGACAATTCTGGATAATCTTTTCTGATGAATTGAAGTAATTCAAAAGGAACATTGGAACTATAACAGCTATCTACCAGATAAAGAATTCTTTGGTTTCCAATCAGTCCTTGGCTTTGCTGGATGATTTGCCTCTTAATGGCAATGTCCTTAACTAAGTATCTTTTAATTCCGTGAGCGGCCGTTGAAGCCATCACTACTTGATCAATACGTCCTTTCCGTAAAGTGATTCGCAGTCCGTAATCCGGAAGCGTCGTTGACACATATACTTTTCTAGGAAGATCCTCTAGATTCTGGAAGCCTTTTTTCTGACATAGGGAGAGGACAATTTTTGCTAAACCTATATTAGTGAATCTGAAGAAACCTAATTTAAAGAAATCGTGTCGGTGGTGATTGCTATAAAATGAAATCAATTCCTCAATTGAATAGCCGGCCGATAAAAGAATAGCGTTAACAGCACCCATACTAGAGCCAGCAAAATAAGCAGGCTTGATGCCATGCTTCTCTAACGCTTTAATAGCCCCTAGTTGGCTGAAGGCTTTAGCACCTCCCCCGCCTAAGGCAAAACCATATTCCTTGATGTCATTCATGTACATTAGAATAATTCTTTTTAGCCCCTTTTCATATAAGAAAAGCATTTTTAAAGCTTTTGTATTAGAATTTAGGTATGAAAATTAACTTATCAAGTCAAGACTTGCTTAAAGTACAGGCCTTATCCGATCAGAAAGCCCTCAATATGGAGGCGGCTGATTTATACAACGGTTTCTTAGCCGACCACTATAACGACATCAGCGAAGAAGTCCTCGAGAATCAAACCTCAGTCAAAAGATTAAGCCTTGAAGAAGCGTATTACTCTGCCTTCTTAGATATACTTAGCATCAATCCTGATGACTCGGAATTAAAGAAACTGGAAGAGAACAACAGCTTCAACAATATCCGTTCCCTGAATCCAGATATGTTTCTGAACAATCCATACCTGAAAAACATCAGACCACCATTAAATCAAAGCGGTAAATGGAAGTATGTCACAAACGAATACGAAGCCTATGAAGCCTTTGTTTACGATGAAACCAAAGTAGACAAAGAAAACAATTATGCTGAGAAAACTCAATTGGGTTATTTTCCGAAGAAAGTCACATACCTCAATCTCCTAGAAAACAATGAAGTCTGGATGAGCATAACGCCTCATGAAATCAATACCATGGCCGAACCAATCAAGAGAGCCAAAGGAAAAGTGGTCATGTTTGGCTTAGGCTTAGGCTACTTTGCCTATATGGTATCCAACAAGGAAGAGGTCAGCTCACTGACCATCGTTGAAAAGAGTGAGAGTGCCATTAACCTTTTCAAAGAAGATATACTTCCGCAGTTTGATCATCCAGAAAAAATTCATGTCTACAAAGGTGATGCTTTCTCCTATGCCAAGAATAAGATGCCTAGTGAAAGTTTTACCTATTCCTTCTTTGATATCTATCATTCACCCGAAGAAGGATTACAGTCTTACTTTAAAATGAAGAAGTTGGAAGAATACTCTCCTTCAACCACTTATGATTATTGGATAGAAGAAAGTATTCTTTGTCTATTCAGACGATATGTTCTAACACTCATTGAAGAACAGTTGGATGGGCTTGATGAAAAAGACTACCAAGTCTCCGAAACAGACGAAGACAAGACCATGAACCGTCTATACAAAGTTCTAAAAGATTATCCGCTTAATTCAATTGTCGATGTTTACACCCTATTAAAAGATGAAACTCTGAAAGGTTTAGCAAAGCAGATTGAGTAAAAACAAAGGCTGGCTGTAAAGTCAGTCTTTTTTGGTTTTTAATTTGTCAGCCTTATCCTTGCCGGATACGGTATTAATTATTTTAAAAATTAGAATAGTACCGGCAAACAGGCAGGAAATGACATTAGCAATCAACACCGGATAATACTGAATCATTCCACCATAAACCGACCAGCAGATTACACCAATTACAAAAGCAATATACATTACTAAAGAAATGTCTTTTGTGCTTCTGGTTTTAATGACACTGATCAACTGAGGAACAAAGGAAGCCGTAGTCAAGGTCGCCGCAATATACCCAAGTATTTTAATAAATACATCCATAATCTTTTCTCCTAAACAATGTATGTCGGCAACATTTTAGTCTTAAGCGAGAACGAATAATAGGAAAATCGGATAAGTAAAATAAAAAGCCAGATTTTTCGGGCTTTTTTAATCATTGGTGCGTCTGAAGGG
>JBAXZY010000009.1:0-29979 GCA_041670045.1 Bacilli bacterium
ATTATTTGTTCTTTATTGGTTTAACAATTAAAATTTTCCTGCATTAAAAAGAGGTCACAACATGGCTGAAAAAATTCTTTCGTCGATTCTACCTATTTCGTTTTTTTTAGCCTTTTCAGGTACTGGCTTTGGCCTTTGGGTTTTTAGTACAAATACCGAAAGCCAAACCACATATGCAAATTACGAAGTAACTTCAGCTGCCAGCTTGGATGGACTGGAACTGAATCTTACTGATTCTAAGATTACTTTGGATACTTCCGGATCTGACTTGATCATTGGTGGGAATTTATCCTGTACTATTGATATTGAAAAAGGTCTTGTCGGAACTGTAAATTCAGATGGCGATGGCTATGATGTAACTGAAGCTTCCGGTACTCCTGACTTGAATGTCAAGTATCATATCGGGATTTCTTTTAGCCGAGGAATTGAAAAATACCTCTCTACTGATTCGGTTTATCCTGATTTTGTAGGCTCAACCAGGGACACGGAATACGATTTTTCACGTGATTATTCCACTTCTGGAACTTATTCTTATTATTTATCCGTAACTTTTAAATGGAAGTCTTTTCTTTCTTCGATTGATGATTACACCACAATGGTTAGCATCATTAAATCGCAAGAGTCTAAAGTAACCGTTACGGCTTCTATTCCCGATACTCCGACTTTCACTGTGAAATAAAGGCCATCCATTATGAAAATATTTCAATTTTTAAAGCGGTTTGCCCCGGTTATCTTACTTAGTATCGCCGTAGTTATGTTAGCCTCAGTTGGTTATGGGACTTGGGTTTTCAATAACACGGTTTCTACTAAAGCTGATGCTCAATTGATGGCAACGATGTCAGTGTCGATGATATTGCTGAAAACTATTATTTTGCCTCTGATTTAAGTTCGAAGAATTATTACAATGTTTATTTCTTTGCTCAGCCTAAAATTGCTACCTATGTTGTTGAGGGCTATGAGCCTTTAGCTGCTTATAAAAAATTTAGGGATGATTTTGATGATGACTCCACTATTGATTCCGCGGGTAATAACACTACTTCTGGCTATTCTAAGAATAGTAGCTATTATTATGGCTATTGGGCTGATTCCACTAACACCAATGATGGCACCCCTATTGGCCACAATGTAATCAAGAATGCCTATAAGCGTTTATCTTCTTCGCAGTATCAGAGCTTAGGTAATTTGGTTTGCGGTATGGGAGACGGTCATTTTAGGGATGATGGCATCCACTATGACGGCTATGCTTTATATAATCTTGGCTTTACTAATCAAACCACAACGGCCAGTGATTCCGGATATAAGAAATACCCCCAGTTTGATCATTTCAACCTCAATAATTTTCTTTCTTCCTATACGTATTCAACAGATAGTCACAATGTTTATTTATATCCTATCTATTCTTCTGGTAAGGATTACACCAATACTACGACCATGTCTTATCCGGATATTAAGATGTCAAAAAGAGTGGATGATAGTGGCAATTATCGTTATAAGCATTATTTAGCGGCTTCAGATGCGACCATTTCCGGTTTGGCAAGCAGAAACCTCAAATATTATTACACCTTAAGTAACTTATATGTTTCATCTGAAACAGGTAGCTTAGGATCGCAGGATCGTTACTATACTTCGGGATATGATCACCAAATAACCATTGACGGTGATCGAAGAAAATACAATCGGAATGGTAGTTATACTTCTTCATATTGGTCCGGCAATTGGGCTGTTAAACAAAGTATTGACGTTTCTGATTACGATACCGGCTGCTATAACCTCTATCTCTATTTCAACGAATCATATAGACAAAGCAATTTAGACACTGCTAATGCGGTAGTCAAAAAAAACTTTAATGACAATTATGAAATCTATGTTTCCTGGAGCCTTGACCCCTCAGTGGTTTCTGATTTGACTGCTGATGGTTCCTACTATAATGTCTATGCTTCAGTTCTTTATTTCATTGAAAAAGTACCTGATTTCCGTTTTGTGGGTGAAAGTATTAGTTCGTTAAGCTATTCTAAGAACAATGGCACCATTATTCCTTTCCAGGAGAATACGGATTTGGATGGTGATTCCAGTTACATCTATTACACTAATGAAGTTATTCTTCCCAGTGAGAAATATACGGATTTCGTAATCAATTTCGGGGAAGCAATGAAGAGTGGATCAACCGTGGTTCAAATAGATAGTAATGCTACTGGAACTACGTATCCCTGCTATGAGCCTGGTTCTACTAGTGACAAGAAGACACAGTATAAGGATCCTTCTGGAGCTGACGTCTATTATCTCTCTGATAAGTTATCGACAACTTCTTCCTCTGATTTAGATAATCCAGAGAATATTCAGACCTTTAAAGTCAGTGCCCCAGGTGTTTACCGCTTTAGAATTAAAGTAACTTATTCTAATGGTTCACCTAGTTCGATTCTTTTGTCCGCCGCTTACTTAAGAGGTGTCTTTGTTGAACTGTTTTCCTCTAATCCAACTGATATGATCACTAATGCCACTGGCACAAGCACCGGTTATGTCGATCATTCAGCCTATAACTATCGTCTTAATGATTATTATGAAGCTACGATCAGCAACAATCCTGATAGAAGTGATTATGCTACTTTCTATAAGAACGGTGACACTTCAACTGTCTATCATTTAGAGGATGTAGTTCCTTCTGATTCCTTCTTGATGGACCATGTTCTTGGCAACGTCATCATGATTGATTCTCATTGTCAGCTTGGAACTCATGACAGCATCAATTGTTTCTATGTCAATGGTGTTTGGTCTGATTCCTTTACCTTAAATAAGAACTATATTTTCTACTCTCATACCGGCGTTCTTGAATAAAGATTCTCACTAAGAGGCTATGCCTTAAAAGGCCTAGCCTTTTTTCAGCATTTTTTATGTTCAAACACCTCAGGATTTGCTAGAATAATAAACGCTGCCCTCGTAGCTCAGCTGGATAGAGCATCTGACTTCGAATCAGGGGGTCAAGAGTTCGAATCTCTTCGAGGGCACCACTTAAAAAATTGCTTCAATGCCTTAATGAAGCTTTTTTTATGCTTTAAGTCCGTTAACACACAAGCTTATTAGTGAAGTCTCATGATTGAAAAATAAAATCAATAAAACTATGTATTAAAAAAGGCTGTCTGTAAACTTTAGAATCTCAGACAGCCTTTATCTATTTGCTTTTTCTCTTTTTAGTTTCTTCGTTTTTTAAAGCCGTTAAGACTTCAGTGGTTGCTCGGTAACCTTCAATAGCGGATAGATTGGCATTTCCTTTTTTATGGATGATCGTTATCTTTTGAGATGGGTAACCTAAATCAGTTAACTCTTTGACAATCTGAGGAACATCATTATAGCCGCAGGCTAAATAGACGCGATCACATTTGATTTCGATTTGTCCTTCCGGAGTTTTAATGATTGCAAACCCGTTATGGATGGAAAGTACTTTAGAGGAATTATAAATACTGACGCCTACCCGTTCTAAAAAGTTGACAAAAGTGGGATTAGGAAGGCCAGGAAGATCATCTAAAATTATGCTGTTCTCGCCAACTAAGACCGCCTTCTTTTTTAAGTTGGCTAAAATGGCGGCGGTTTCGCAACCTTGGCAGCCATTTCCGATAATGAGATTGTTTTCGCCAGGATCGGTTTTAAGTCTCAGGAATTCATCGGCCATCCTTACCATCCGCAAATTGATTCCGGGAATCTTAGGCACGATGTTTTTTGCACCATAACCAATCACCACTTGATCATAGTTATGATTTATGATTTCCTGTGCAGTAGGATAGTGATTTAACTCCATATTGACATGGTTATTGGTTAAAGCCAACTTGATATTATTAAAGAAATTCAAATACTCTTTAGCATTTTCACCATAGGTTCCTTCGAGATTGCCGATATTGAAGTTTTCATGGTAGATGGTGACTTGCTGTTTTAAATGACTTAAGAAGAGAGTCGTAAACATGGCAGCCATGCCTGTACCGATGATGCCTATTTTCTTTGGCTTCATCTTTATTTTGTAGTGTTCAATGTAACTTTCTTTACCAAGAAGAGGATTTATCAGACACTGGGTTGCTCCTGACATTAACAGGGAATTAGAGCAGCCACTGACGCAGTGGACGCAGTAATTGATTTTCTTTTCTTGGTGGTTCAAAGATTTTTTAGCAAAATTGGGATCAGCTAAACAGGCTCTTCCAAAAGACACCATGTCGCAGTATTTATCTTCAATGAGTTTATCGCCTATTTCGGCTTTATAGATTTGATTGGTGATTATAAGTGGTATATGGATAGCCGCTTTTAGGGCTTTAAAAGGTTCATTACTAGGAATGGTTGTGGCTTTGGTTTGGAAATAACCTAAGGCGATTGAGGCATCATTGAAAGGTGGTATTGCTATTATAAAGTCAAAACCGATTTTCTCTAACTGCTTAACTAGGCTAATTGTATCGTCAAGGGTCCGGCCAACCGGTTTTTCTTCATAAGCGGAAATCTTGATTCCAATAGGGATGTCTTTCCCAACCAGTGAAACCACTTGCTGATACGTTTCTTTAATTATCCGAAGACGGTTAGAGTTGCTGCCACCATATTTGTCATTTCGTTGGTTAAAGAATGGTGAAAGGAAGTTAGCTAAAAGAAAGCCGCTGGCAGCATTAATGATGATGCCATCGAATCCGGCTTTTTTAGCTCGGAAAGCAGCTAGAGCAAATTGACTTTCGATTTCTTTGATTTCATTAATTGCCAAAACAACCTGCTTTTGAGGATTGCCTTCAATTATCAGACTTGGGACAACACAGCTTTTTTCAGAATAGCATCCAAAAGCAAACGCCCCTGGCTGGTTCAGTTCAGCAAAAATAGTGCTTTTGAATTCATGCACACTTTTAGTAAGGGTTTCATTGCTAGGAATGAAATCATCTGAATCCAAAGAAGGAGAATAGTAATCGGTTTTGCAATTACTGCCGATAGCATAATCATTGGCAATAATTAAACCGAATCCGCCTTTGGCTCGTGCTTTGATGAATCCGATATAGGTATCAGTCAAAAAGCCTTCTTTCGTACAATAATTCATTCGTAAAGAGGGCACTACAAAACGGTTTTTAATGGTAACATTTTTGATTTTGATTGGCTTCTGCAAATTAGTAAGCATAAAAATTATGTACCCCCCATTTCATAAACCATTATAATTTACAAATATCAAATAAAAAGAAAGTGTTTACTATCTACCAAAATGTCGTTTTACAAAACATTAAAAATGTAATAAATATTTCATTTTTAATGTTTCTTCATCCATAAATCCGATTTTGTCATCTTGTTTTGCAGTTTCTTCCTTTTGGTTGGAAGCCATTGAAGAAGAAAAGAAATCCCATATGTGAGCACTAGCATCATTAAGGTATAAAGAAGGCTCAACCAGACGGGGTTATTCAAGTAGTCTAAGAAAGGATAAGGAGGCTCAATATTTTGAGTTACTACTAATGGAATGATAACTGCCGCATAAGTTAACATGGGAACTAAACCTAAGAAAGATTCTTTGAATGAAACGTTAGGTGTTTCATCGAAGAAGAAATAGTCAGTCAGTGCCAGAAGCGGACAAACCAAATGTAGGCAGATCATAGAGTAACCGATTACAAGACCTACTCCCATCATTGGCAAAAGAATAAACAAAACCGTTAAAAATGTCAAAGTTGTGCCTAAAAGACTCATAAAATGCAGGACGTTTAACCAATGAGGAAAGGGCATTTTTTTAACTAAAAACAGGATTTGAAAAACAAACAAAATACAGCTAACCAAAAGCAAGAATAAATTGCTGTCATTCGTAAAAAATTGAAAAAAATCAAAGCCTGAATTTCCGGATTTGGAGTTTAGAATAGCAACGATTAGCGCGGATAATTCAAACCCGATAACTAATACCTTAATCGACATTGAAAGAAGTAAACGCTGTTTAATGCTCATTAGAAAGGTCCTTTAATTTATGTTATTAAGTATAGGAAGCAAACCTCAAAATAGACTTGAAGGAACTTGATTTACCACTTTTACATTTTCGTACATTAAAAGTACCAATGCCTTTTTTTCGTTTTATTGGAATTTCTTTAACTTCCTTTATTGAATTTGAAAACGATTTTTCTTTATGTTAAGCCTCTTTAGTTGTATAACTTTATTGTCGAGATTGAATGTGTAGTTTCCTATATTGGTTGAGTAGAAAATTAATATTGATAATCAAATTCCACTTTTTAATGCACCGCCGATCGAGAGATCGACGGTTTTTTTGTTTGAAAAAGCTAACACTGCTTACCTTTTTTGCTATATATTAGACCAGTAGTGTTTGTTAATCCGTCTAAATTGAACAGAGGTCAAAATGGGTATCAATTATATCCCGTTAATACTTGATGATTTTCAAGGCGTCAGTCTTCCCCAGTTTTTTCAATTGCTAGGTAAGAGTCCCCTGATTGTCATTACCGTTCTTTTAGCCTTAGGTGTTGTTTTCATCAACGGATGGACGGATGCCCCTAACGCTGTTGCGACTTGTATATCGACTAGAGCTATTGCACCGAAGAAGGCCATCATCATGGCAGCTATCTTCAACTTCATCGGTGTGATGCTCTTTTCTTTATTTGCGGCCGGTGTTGCCGAGTCAATAGCCGGAATCGTCGACTTCGGAAGTCTGACTGAATCTGTTGATGTAACAGCTAGTCAGGTTCAGACTAACGCCCATAATGCTTTAATCGGTCTATCAGCTGGAATGATTGGCGTTGTGGCCTGGGGTGTCTTAGCTTGGATTTTTGGTATGCCAAGCTCTGAGTCTCATGCATTGGTTGCTGGCTTAACAGGTGCCTGCTTTGCCATGATGGTCTTAGGCTATCAGGTTTCTCCAGGTGCCGGAGCTTGGTCAAGTGTCGGAATCGGCTTTGTTGTTTCTGCAGTTTTAGGATTAGTATTAGGATTCTTAATTACTAAACTTATTGAGTATCTTTGCAAGAAACTTATACGTGGCAAGACCACTAAGTTCTTTAAATGGGCTCAGATTATATCGGCTGCGGGCATGGCTTTAGCTCATGGCGCCCAGGACGGCTTGAAATTCGTTGGTGTTATTTACCTAGTATTGTTTTTAGGAACGAAAGCCTTTGGCAGTGACATTACGGTTTTAGCTGATCCCAATGGTGCCAACTTTGTTATGAACTTCTTAACTGCTCCGGAATTTCTTTGGCTTCCAGTATTAGTTTCCATTGTTATGGGATTAGGAACCTCGATTGGCGGATACCGTATCATTAAGAAAGTCGGAATGGGTATGGTTGATCTTGAACCATATCAGGGATTTGCAACTGATATTTCAGCTTTTATTGCTTTGATGGTTTCTTCCTTGTTAGGATGGCCAGTTTCTACTAGTCAAGTAAAGACTTGCTCAATCATCGGTGTCGGTTTGACTAAGGGTGCTAAAAAAGTAAACTGGCGAGTCGCCATTGATATGGTTCTGACTTGGGTATTCACATTCCCTGGTTGTATTCTGATTGGTTTCCTCATGACGCTTTTATTTTTTGCGATACCTGGCTTATAAAATTGGAGGCTAGAAAACATGTTTGGACAAAAGAAGCCTAATTATTTCTTTGAGCAGTTTGCGGTTGTCTGTCATTATTCGCTTAGAGCGATGGAAGAACTGAAGAAAGGTCTTCTTAATTTTCCGGATACTCCGACCCTTGATTTAAAGAACTCGGTTCATACGATTGAGCATGAAGCGGACGACATCAAGCACGAGACGGAAGAAAGATTAGCCAAGGAATTCATGACTCCGATTGATCGAGAGGATATTTTCCTTCTTCTTGACTGCATCGACGACTTGACTGATTCCATCGATGATATTTCATATAAGGTCTATGTCCATAACTACACTTCTCTTCCGGAGAAGACTGGATTGTTTGTGGATATTGCCTATCAGTGTGTCGTTGCTGTTGACGAGGTTATCAAGAATCTTAATAGCATCACCAACAAGAAACTGCTTGATCCACTTATTGAGAAAGTTAGAAACATTGAGGAACAGACTGATCATCTCTATGAGGAGAATGTTCATTCTCTCTACTTGAAGGATCCTGAACATACTTCTCAGACTTCGGAAGCTGAAGATATCTATGGCATGTTTGAATATGTGACTGATAAGTGCCGTGACATCACTAAGCAAGTCGAGATCATCATGTATAAGAATCTCTGATTCAACTACTATAAAATTCAGGTTTTAAAGCATATAATAAACAAGGTAAAATTGGAGGCCATAATGAGCACAATTAAATTAGTTCTTATCCGTCACGGCGAGAGTGAGTGGAACAAACTCAATCTCTTCACCGGCTGGACTGATGTTGAGTTATCTGAAAAGGGTTTGGCTGAAGCTATCAACGGCGGCAAACTGTTGAATGCTGATGGCTATAAGTTCGATGTCTGCTACACTTCTGTCTTAAAGAGAGCCATTCATACTGCTTGGCATGTTCTTGATGGCGTTGATCAGGATTATATTCCTGTCATCAAGGATTATCGTCTCAATGAGAGACACTATGGTGCCTTACAGGGACTTAACAAGTCTGAGACAGCCGAAAAGTACGGTGAAGAGCAGGTTCATCAGTGGAGAAGAAGTTTCGATATTGCTCCTCCGGCCCTTGATAAGGATGATAAACGTAATCCGGCCAATCAGGAAATGTACAAGAACATCAATCCTAAGTATCTGCCTTTGCATGAATCCTTAAAGGATACGATTGCCCGTGTTGTTCCTTATTACAATGAAGTCATTGTTCCGGAAATCAAAGCCGGCAAGAGAGTCTTGATTGCTGCTCATGGCAATTCCTTAAGAGCTTTAGTCAAGTATCTTGATAACATCTCCGATGCTGACATCGCCGGACTCAATATTCCTACCGGTGTACCGCTGGTTTACGAACTTGACAGCGATCTGAAGCCTATTAAGCATTACTATTTAGGCGATCAGAGTGCTATTGAAGCTAAGATCAACGCCGTTAAGAATCAGGACAAGAAAAAGTAGAACACCTGCCAGGCTGAAAAGCCTGGCATTTTCTTTTTATCCAGCAGCCAAAAAGTTATAATAAAGACCGAGGTAATAACATGATTGTTCTTTCTATTAAAGGACTAGGCGATATCAAGATCGAACTTGACTATAAGAATGCTCCTAACAGCTGTGCTAATTTCGTTTCCTTAGTCGAAAGCCATTTCTACGATGGGCTGATTTTCCACCGGGTAATCAAGAATTTCATGATTCAGGGCGGTGATCCTACCGGTACTGGCACTTCAGGCCCGGGCTATTGCATCGAAGGCGAATTCAGCATCAACAACCATAAGAACACCCTTTCCCATAAGAGAGGCGTCGTTTCCATGGCTCGTGCCTCCGATCCGGATAGCGCTGGTTCCCAGTTCTTCATCTGTGATCATGATGACACATTCTTAGATGGTCAGTATGCGGCTTTTGGCAAAGTCGTCTCCGGAATGGAAGTCGTGGACAAGATCGCCTCTTCTAAGACTGATGGCGATGACCGTCCTTTCACTCCAGTCGTCATTGAAAAAGCCGTTGCCGTTGATGAACCTAAGCCTGTTGTTAAGAAGATCAAGTAATTAATGATTTCGGTTTTCTTTGGACCTGATGAAGGACTTTCGGAAGCCAAGGCGAAGAAAGACATCAAGGATAGTCATAACGGCCAACTGCCGGATGATTTAATCAAATATGATGGCTACAAAGATGCAGTCGGCGATTTAGTCGCCGACTGCCAGTCTTTGCCTCTTTTTGGTGGAAAGAAGACCATACTCGTCACTAACGCTTACTATCTCATTGAGACACCCAAGACTCAAAAGGGTTCCCTGAAAGAGTCGGAGCAGGACTATCCAAGCCTTCTAAGCTATATTAAGTCCCCTTCTGATGATACTGACCTTTATTTCGTGGCTCCTGGCAATTTAGCCTCAAAAAGCGAACTGGTGGTGGCTTTAAAGGAAAACGGAGCCATTCTCACCAACTGCCTTTTAATGACCTCTGATGATTACTTAGCCATCTGCTACAGCGTTGCTAAGAGTCAGAATAAGACCATTGATAAGGATGCCGCTTATTTATTGATAAATAGAAGCCAAAACGATTATCTGCTCTTTAGGAACAGCTTGGATAAGGTTTTAGCCTATGCTGATCATATTGATCTAAAGGCGGTCGATACTTTGATGGTTAAGCCTTTGGAAGACAATGTTTTCGATATTGTCTCCTCTTTAGTCAAAGGTGACACGGATAAGGCCTTAAGCACCTATTCTGACTTACGGAAAGGGGCTACCCTGGCTTTAGCTATCCTGCCGGCCATGGTCAGCCAGTTCCGGTTTATGGCTCTTGTCAGATGTCTGATTGAAAAAGGCGAAGACGATCTATCCATTGCCAGTGATCTTTCCGGCCGAGGAGTCAAAGTAAATCCGAAAAGGCTTTACTATACTCGAAAAGAAACCAGGAACATTTCTTATTCTACCTTCATAAGAATCCTGACTGACTTAGGTGAGATCGAGGAGAACGTCAAACTGTCGCAGGATGATTCTGATGACCGAATGGAATTGTTCCTGACTTTATTTAATAAAAAGTATTTGTAGTCTGGTTTTCACAATTAGGGCTGTACGCCAAAAAAGGAGGAATTAATCCTCCTTTTCTTATAAATAGTTTTTGAAAAGAGAAACTACTTAGCTTCTTTGACTTCAGCTTCCGGCTTCTTCTCAGAAATACCGTTAACCAAAGACATTAAAGAAGACTTCTGACGGGAAGCGGTATTGATATGCTGGATGCCCATCTTGACAGACTTGTCAATAAGGGAAACAGCTTCGGTAAGTAAAGTCTCAGCAGTAGCCTTGTCGTTATTGGCGCAGGCAGCCTTGACCTTCTTGATAGCCGTTCTCATCTGACTCTTGAAGGCAGCGTGAGCCAAACGGTTTCTTTCTCCGATTTCGATTCTCTTTTTCTGTGACTTAATGTTAGCCATGTTCTATCTCCTATCTTTATAATTGGATATAACCTAACAGCAAGTTAAAATTATAGCAAACAATACCCTCTTTTTTCAATAGCTATCTTAAATTTCCCTACTATTTTTGATAAAATAGTAATCAAAGGATGGTAATACCATGGAATATAATCGTTTGATCGATCACACGAACCTCAAACCTGAGGCAACTAAGGAAGAAATCGTCACACTTTGTCAAGAAGCAAAAGCCAATCATTTTGGTTCCGTTTGCATTAATCCTAGCTATGTTCATCTTTGCTCAACACTTTTAAAAGGAAGTGACGTCCATGTCTGCACCGTCATTGGTTTCCCTTTAGGAGCCACTTTGATGGCAAGCAAGATTTCCGAAGCCAAGGAAGCTATCTTTGAAGGGGCTGAGGAGCTTGATATGGTCATCAACATCGGCAAGCTCAAAGACCATGAAGATGCTTATGTTGAAAAAGAAATTGCTGAACTTAAGAGAGTCTGCGGAACCCGCATCCTGAAAGTAATCATCGAATGCTGTCTTTTGACCGATGAAGAGAAGGTTAGAGCCTGCAAGCTTGCTAAGGAAGCTAAGGCTGATTTTGTCAAGACATCTACCGGTTTCTCAAAGTGGGGCGCCAAAGTCGAAGATGTGGCCCTCATGAGAAAGACCGTTGGACCGGAAATGGGTGTTAAAGCCGCTGGCGGCATTAGAGACAAAGAGACGATGCTGAAGATGGTTGATGCCGGTGCTACCCGTATTGGCACTTCTCACGGCGTTGAACTGATTAAGCAATCTTCTAATTAAAAAACTAAGTCATAGAAAAAAGGCAGGCTATCAAGGCCTGCCTTTTAATTTGCTTACTTAGGATCGATTTGCTCCAAAGAATCAACATCGAGGATTTCACAGAGGATGGCCGGCTGCTTCTCAGTCTGTTTGAAGATGGACTTACTGACTTTTTCTGAAATCTTTTTATCCATTTCAATCAGGTTGATTCGATTGTTGCCACCAAGGGCGGCATTGACGTTGGATAAGAGAATAGTCGTGATTTGATTAATAATTGGCTCACTGTCTTTAAGGTAGAGGAAACCACGCATTTGAACATCAGGAGAAGAAACAATCTTTCTTTGACGTGAAGAAATTGACAAACCAATGAGAACGACGCCGCCATCGGCCATCTCAGTTCTTTCTTCAATTGCCGGTTCCTTGACATCACCAACTGATGATCCATCGACCATGACATCACCGTTCTTGACATTGATCATCTTGCGGATGACGTTGCCATTGTTATCAAAGGCTAAAGCCATGCCATTATCATAAACGAAGGTATTGAAATGATTTAATCCGATTCCTAAATCAATGGCTAGTTTCGCATTATCCATCAAAAGACGGAACTCACCTTTTACCGGCATATAGTATTTAGGACGGAAGAGAGAAATCATCATCTTCAAATCCTCTTGCTGAGCATGCATCGAAGAAATCTTCTTACGGCTGAAAGCTAGGACATGGCAGTCAGTTCGATAGATGGTATCGGATGCATCAGTGTAGGCGACCTCAGTTCCAGGAACTGGAGGGCAGGCTATAATCCAGGTATCATTGGTGTTGACTTTGATGTTGTTGACATTGCCATAACAGATTTCTTTGCAGTAATTGAAAAGTTTATCGCCGGAACCCGTGATAAGAACAATGATGTTCTTCGGATCCGTGTATACCATCTCATTAGGATCGATTCGCATGTCATCAGGGATGACAATGGATCCAATCTTTCCCATGGCATTGAAGAAAGGAATCTGTTCAGGATTGGCAATGCAGATTTTCTTTCCAAATCTTTTAGCCAAGTTGATGATTTCCTGAATGTTGTAGAAGTTTTGGCTATAAATGGAAATAAAGGTCTTGCCTTTAGCATCTTCAATATCTTCTTTGATCTGATCCGTAATCTTGTGGTTAGGGCTGGCAATACCAGGTTTATCAGCGGCTTCTGATTCCGTCATCAGTAAGAAAGTCTTTTGATTCTCACTTAATCGGGCAACCTTAGGTAAATCAAACTGGAAACCTTTCAAAGGCGAATAATCGGAAATGAAGTCAGAAGTATAGACAATGTTTCCAAAAGGAGTAGCTAAGGCAAAGCCAAAGGATCCAGCCACACTATGGGTAGTCTGGAAGAATTCAAAGACATGTCCGGAAATATTGGCAGTGGAACTAGGTTCGACTGGAACAAACTGAGCGTCATTTATTTTACGGGATTTGGTTCCTAATTCAGCTTTAATGATTGCAATGGTGGTGGCACTTGCATAAATTGGTGCTCTGACGATGTTTAACAAGTAGGGTAAGGCACCATACTGATCATCATGACCATGAGTGATGATGATGGCTTTGACACGGTTAGAGATGCCTCTTAAATAATCGAAATCAGGGATGATAGTATCAACGCCAGGAATGGTGGCATTGGGATACTTCAGTCCAGCTTCGATAATAAAGACATCCTTGTTGACTTCGATGACATAGCAGTTCTTGCCCATTTCATCAAGTCCGCCTAAGGCAACTACCTTGACGGGATAGTTACCAATATCGGTAACATAATTGTTTTGCTTCTGTGATTGATTCTTGTCTTGTTCCATTTGATTAATCCTTTATTTTTATATAGGGCGTTTTAAATTGCGCTTCTTTCCAACATAACTTACAGTCAAGAGATTTAAACCGCTTTGAATAGTAGTGACACTTGAGGCCTGTAAAAGTATGACTTCTTTGACCTGAACATCCTGAAGCAGCTTGGCTTTTAGGAATTCAGCTTCTTTTAAATTGATATCATAAGAGATGAATATTGTCTGCTTAGTAGGCTGAATGATGCTGACCTTGACATGGTTAAATAAAGCATTTGTGGCAGCACGTTGAGTCTTCACGGATCTGATTCCAATCACATTACCGCATTCATCAATATGAAGGACTGGTCTCATTCCGAGTGATTTTCTAAGAAAGTCCGAGGAACGGCCTAATAAAGAAAAATGCTTGTCTTTATTGAAATCATCGACGGCAATCCAAGTATGAATTGAGGAAACAAAGTTATAACCATCTTGAAAAGTCTCTAACACGTTTTTACCCATTTGCTTATCTTTAGCAAGTTGGGTAAGAACTAAATCAATTCCAGTATTGCAGGACATTGTATCTAAGATTTTCAAAGTCCGTTCCGGGTATTCATTAATTAAGATATTGATGGCATTGAAACCTTGAGAGAAATTGGATGATAAGGCGCTAGAGACTGTGACTAATAAAATATCAAAGCCTTCATCAAGGTAAGGTCTCATAATATTCAGATAAGTTGAAGTAGTAATATTGGAGATTCCGACTTTTTCACCTTTTTTGATTCTTGCATAAAGATCGATTGAGGCAGGAACATCGTTGCCTTGAGACAGGAAAAGATCTTTTCCAATTGAAATTTCCATTGGAATTATGATTATTCCCTGTTCCTTCAACTCTTTCAAGGGTAAATCACAGCAGGCATCCGCCATGATTACAAATTTATTAGCCATCTTTACCTCCAAAAAAGAAAACCGTCCTTCATCTAGCATGGTATCTATAAGTTACTCTAAAAATAATAAAAAAACAATAAAAAGGGTTAGCTTAAGGCTAGTAAAACGCTTTACCGACTATAAATCGATATCTAATTTGACTGGGCAGTGGTCAGAACCAAAGACATCGTTGAGGATTTCAGAGCTTTTGACTTTGGGGAAGATTTCCTTGCTGACTAAGAAATAATCGATTCTCCAACCAGCATTTGTGGCTCTGGCATTTCTCTTATAAGACCAATAGGAATATTTAGCTTCCGTAGGATGCATGGTTCTGAAGGTATCAACTAAGCCAATATTAAGAAGATTCTTGAACTCTCTTCTTTCCTGATCAGTGAAGCCAGCAGACAAATGGTTGCTTTCCGGATGCCGTAAATCAATCGGCTCATTTGCAACATTCAAGTCACCAGTCACAATGACCGGTTTTTTAGCCATTAAAGAAGACAGGTAATCACGTAAGTCCTTCTCAAATTCCATTCGGAAATCCAAACGCTTCAGTTCTTCGCCTGAATTTGGAACATACAAATCAATGAAATAGAAATCAGGATACTCCAAAGTTACCGCTCTTCCTTCATCATCATATTTATTATCCAATAATCCATAATGAACGCTTAACGGTTCTTTTTTAGCTAAGATGGCAGTACCGGAATAGCCTTTCTTGATTTTGGAGACTGTCCAAAAAGGCTTATAGCCTGAAGGAAGATAAGGAAAATCCTTATGTTCACCATTCTCAGTCAGCTTTAATTCTTCGATGCCTAAGAAATCAGGGTTGAGTTTCTCAATCTGATCGGTAAGACCTTTTCCTAAATAAGCTCTAATCGAATTGACGTTGAATGATACAAAAACCATGTTAATTACCTCTTGGAGTCATCGTTCTTAAGAATATCAGCGTACATATCGGTTCTTCGGTCACGGAAGATACCCCAATCTCTTCTCTTCCTATCAATTTCGTCTAAGTCAAAAGCATGGGTAAGGATTTCTTCTTTGTCCCTGCTAGCTTGCGCTACAACACACCCGGTTTCATCCGTAATGAAAGATGAACCGAAGAAAGTCATCTCGGATCCCTTTTCTTTTTCAGTTCCGATACGGTTAGAAGCAACAACGGGCATTATGTTCAACGCTGACTGTCCAACCATCGCATTATGCCAGTGAGGCTCAGAGTCAAGCGGAAGAATGGGCTCAGATCCTATTGCGGTAGGGAACAACATATACTGGGCACCTTTCAAAGCTAGGATTCTGCCGGTTTCGCAGAACCATTGATCCCAGCAGATAGCAACTCCTAGTCTTCCAAAATGGGTATCAAAGACTTTGAACCCGGTATCACCAGGAGTAAAATAAAATTTTTCTTCATAGCAGGAGCCAGTTGGGATATGGGTCTTTCGATATAGACCTAGCCTTGAACCATCACTATCGATTACGCAAAGAGAATTAAAGTAGCAATTTCCGGCTTTTTCAAAGAAAGAAATAGGTAAAACAACTTGATTATCTTTAGCAACTTTGGAGAAGTAATCCAGTGTTTTGCTATGTTCATATTCTTCAGCAAAATCAAAGCGTTCATAATCCTCTACTTGGCAGAAGTAGTTTCTTTCAAACAACTCCTGAAGCAGAATGACATCAGCACCTTTCTTTTTGGCTTTTTCGATAATCTGTGTGGCTTTCTTGATATTCTCATCATAGATTTTGGAACAAGCCATCTGAGTGGCGGCTAAGGTAATTTTCATTTTTCAATATCCTCCGGTTCAATCGGATAGAGCTTAGAACATGGTACTTGTTTAGTAATGCAATGGATGTTTCCACCGCCTAACAAGATTTCTCTAGAATAGAGCGGAATGATATTCTTGGTGGGATAGAGGGATTTGAATTGGTCAACAGCTATTTGGTCTTCTTTCACTCCAAACTGAGGCAGGATTAAGAAATCCTGGCTTTGGTAGAAGTTGATATAGGAGGCCGCCAAACGTCTGCCTGGCTTTCTTTGAATAGCATCATCATCAGCTTTGATGCCATCAGCTTCATTTTTTGTCAGATACTGAACTTCCGGAAGCATAACTTTTATAACTTCCAGTTTTCGTCCTTGAGCATCAGTCTGGTTGATGAGGAAGTCATAATCAGCTTTGGATCTTTCATACTGAGGATCTTTCTCATCATCAGTCCAAGCCAAAAGCACTGTGCCCGGCTTACTGAAACAGGCGATGTTATCGACATGCCCGTTTGTTTCATCTTCATAGATTCCAAAAGGCAGGAACAAAACCTTTTTGGCATTTAAGGATTTTAAGAGATTGGCTTCAATCTGTTCCTTGTTCAAGGAAGGATTGCGGCCTTTGGAAAGCAAACATTCTTCAGTAGTCAGTATGGTTCCTTCACCATCACTATGAATGCTTCCGCCTTCTAAAACAAAATCCTTATAAGGATAACGAGGCATTCTCATTTCCAAAAGGACTTTTCTTCCTAAAGCGTTATCGTTATCCCAAGGCTTATATAAACCGTCAAAGTCACCGCCCCAACTGTTGAATCCAAAATCGACTCCTAACAATTCATCATTAAGCGGATTCCTAAGAAAAACGGGCAAAGTATCTCTAGCCCAGCTGTCATCACAATAGAGACGATAGATGGTTACATTGTCAATCTGAAAATCTTTGGCCGTCTGAAACGAAATACGAGGGTCAATAATGACAATTACTCTTTCATAAGGGGCAATTGCTTTTACAAGGCTTAGATATTCAGCCATGGCAGGCTTAGCCTGTTCACGCCAAGTATCTTCTCGATAGGGAAGAATTATCAAAGTCGCCAGATGCTTGTCGCCTTCAAAAGGAAAATCATAGTCTACAGAGGATGTTTTGTCTTTAACAATAGCTTTCATTTCGGTTTTTATCTTTAATTTAGTAATTATATTATATAGAATATTAACAAAGTTTGTGTATTAAAATCCCATTTGAGGAGGAAATTATGAAAATTCTTGAAGTAATAACTGATGGTTTTGAGGAATTAGAGGCAATCGGTACGATTGCCATCCTGAGAAGAGCCGGTCTAGAAGTCACTTTAGCGGGAATTTCTGCCTATTCTGCTAAAGGCAGATATGATGTTGACGTTGATGAACTGGTTAATCTTGATACTGTCGATCCTGACGATTATGGGATGCTGATAATTCCTGGCGGTCCGGAATATGTGGCGGAAGAAAACAATCCTGATTTCTTGAATCTGATCAAGAAGTTCCATTCTGAAGATAAATATCTCTGTGCCATCTGTGCCGGCCCGACAATTCTTGGACATCTCGGGCTTTTAAAGGGCAAGAAGTACACCTGCTTCACTTCCATGAATGAAGAATTCGGCGGTACTTATCTTGATCAATATACGGTCACAGACGGAAAACTGATTACGGGAAGAAGCTGTGCCGCTACGGTTGATTTCGCTCTTGCCATAGTTACTGCTTTAAAAGGCCAGGCTTTTACTAATCGGATCAAGGATAGCATTTATTATTAAAATTTATGGGCACTATTGACATTGTAATTCTCATTCTACTGATTCTTGCTTTTCTTTGGGGATTCATCAAAGGCTTTGGTAAACACGGTGTTGGGCGGTTTGCTTTTTTGGGTGGCTGCCTAGTGGGTTACTTCGGCGGTGTCCCTTTAGCAAGAGTGGTAATGTCAACTTCCTTTGGCATGGATACTTTAACCAGTTTTTATGCCTCAAAGTTACCGACCACCACCTCCTTCACTACTGTTTTAACTACTGATATGACAAGTGATGCCACCCAGTCTTTGATGTCAACAGCTTTGACCGAATTGAAGTTTCCGACTTTCTTTCAATCGATGTTCATTACGAGAGCCACGGTTTTGGATAAAACTGTCAGTTCAGCTTTAGGATCATCTTTTGCTTTTTGGACGCTGATTGGTTTCTTTGTCCTTCTTTTCTTCCTTTTGACCTTCTTTATCATTAAAGCCATCTGTTCCAAGAAAGACGGAACTACTATTTTTGGTGAGAATGGAAAAGGTTTCTTAGGAAGAATTGCCGGAAGTGTCAGCAAAATTGTTATAATGGGTATAATCATTTTCGCCCTGATGCTTGTGATTGTCCTGATTGATCAGCTGACTTATTCTAAAGGCATCACGAATGTTCATGATTGGCTGACAAGTGATTTGAAGCTGAATGATTCCTCTACTTTCTCAATCGGACGTCTGTTCTATAATTCCGCCGCTAGCTTTATGAATTGGATTACTTTGAGGTTAAATAAATAGCATGAGCTTTGTTTTTCACCACCTGATCAAGTTTGGCTACGCTAATCTTGATCTTATCGAAGAGATTGAAGAAACTCAAAATAAGGCGGTAGTCCTTATTTCCGGTGCCTCCTCCTCTGGCAAAAGCTTTGCCGCCAATTATTTAAGGGGTCTTCTAAATCAAAACAAGCATAAAGCGGTGGTCTTATCCTTGGATCAGTATGACTTTGGTCTATCAGGTATTATTCCTAACAAAGTCAATTTGAATTATTTTAATAACTCCTTACCTAACATCAAAGAAATTGAAAGCCGAATCAAGAAGATCATTTACAATGTTCCCTTCGACAAGAAATTCTCTCCCGAAATTCTCAAGACCATTGAACTGAAAATCCGTGATCTTCTTCATGCTAAGGATGTTCCGGTTTTCATATCCGGACTTGCCAAAGAGTGGCAGAAACTGAACTTCGATGAACCTAGCGTCTATGATTTGAAGGAAGCCAGCGATGATCTGAAACTTCTTTTACAAGGCAAGAAAGTAAAAGCCAAGCTTTATTCTAAGGTCATCTCCGAACAGGTTCCTTCCCATCATGTCATCGATGGCAGCAAATATGATGTCATCATCGTGGAAGGCATCTATACTCTTGATCCTTTGCTTCTGAATGAGCTTAAAGGCTATCCTTTAGTCACTAACTTCATCGACGGCAATCCAAAATCCTTGTTCTTGAGAAGAATCATTCGGGATGCTAAGCTCACTAGCGCCGACAACGTTTTTACGATCAATCTTTATTTCAAATACATTGTCAATGCTTATCTGACTACTATTCTTCCCTCCAGGAAGAATGCCGATGTCGTTTTAAACAATGATATGAGCTTTGGTGAATTAAGAGCCGGTGACCTGTATGTGACTAAAGAAGAGATTCATACTGAAAACCCTAAAGTCATCGAGTATCTGAAACGGTTCGGTAGGCAGGAGAAATCGATTTATCAGAAAGACTATTACCTCAATGCTCCTAATGAGAATCTGGATTTCAATAACATTCTGCGCTTCCGTCTGATCTCAAATGATGGCGGTAAAACTTATAAGCCCTCAAGCCTTGTCCATAAAGGCGCCCCTAAGGTCCGCAAGGACAATAAGATCATCCGACCCATCAATGTTCTTCTTAAAGAAGGGGAATTGGTCAAAGTCTGGAAGAATGAGAAAGCCTGTTTGAATGATTTCATGTTTGCTGGCTTCTTAGTAGGCAAAATCGAAAAGAAGATAAAGACGAAGCTTACCTATAACGGACAAAGCCTGACCATTCGGGAAGTAGAAGGAGAAGGCAGCTATATTGAATTCAATAAGCCCTTGCTTCCTAACGTCGTTAAGGAAATAAAGAAGAAAGTCAGCAAAGAAAACGCATAAAAAAAGCCTCTTGGAATTAAAGCAAGAGGCTTTTTCATTTGGTTATCTAGCGCCCTTATCGTAAGGGATGCCTTCAGCCTTTGGAGCATGGCTCTTTTTGGAGAAGATGATCAAGGAGAGGAAGGCTAAGAGGTAAGGCAGCATATAGTAGAAGGGCTTGATGGTGATCAGTGATTTTTCTAAGGAATAGTTGGATAAGAGAGCAGTGAAGGTAGGCGCAAAGGCGAAGAAGAAGGCAAAGAAGATAGCGGCAAGGGTGATGGTTCCTGGCTTCCAGTTGCCGAATATTTCAATAGCTAGGACCAAGAAGCCATATCCAAGGGCGTCAATCGTCCAGATGCCAGTCTTCATGCAGGAGAAGATGATGAAACCTCCTAATGAAGCAGCGGCCGAACCAATCATAGTGCCCAGGTAACGCATCTTATTGACGTTAATTCCCACGGCATCGGCGGCAGCCGGGTTTTCACCGCAGGCTCTTAGACGTAAACCGAACCGTGTCCGTTTGATGACAACCCAGAGAATGATAATGGCTAGGATTCCGATAATGACACCGACATGAATGCCGGAGAAGGCTGAAGTGATGAAGTCATTATCGGAAGTAAAGTTCAATTGATTAGAGAAACTGTCGTTTCTGATTTCAACACTGTCCTTGTTGGTGACAAAGGTGTTGATGATGGCACAGACGGCAACGGCAACGGAGTTCATGGCGGTGCCAACAATCGTCTGATCGGCTTTCAGCCTGATTGAGACTATCGACAATAGGAACGAGAAGAGCATACCAGCTAGGATGGCTATTAAGGAGGCAATCAAGTAATAGCCTTCAACTTGCATAGTCGTTAAGGTGATTCCTAAGTCACTGAAGTGGTTGGAGATAAGGTTGATGAAGACAATGCCTGAGTATCCGCCGACAACCATTGAACCTTCCAAAGCAATGTTGATGATACCCGATGATTCAGAGAACATACCACCATAGGCACCTAGGACGAAACCGACGATGAAGATGATGAGATAGAAGACGAGACTTCCCCAGTCTGAGGGTAAAAATTCGATTTGCATCATTATTTTCCTCTCCTTAGAAGACCTTTAGTCAGGAGTTTATATCTTTCAGTCATAACTAATTGCTGTTGCTGACTGCTAGAAGGACTTAGATATAAAGGTGTTTGTTTTCCTGATTCTACTGTACCTGCTGACAGCATTTGCTGTTCACGCAGAATCTGTTTGCGGTTGTTGCTGTTGACAAAGAGGTAATTGAAGAAGGATGAGAAGGAAGCCACATAAATGATAATGGAGACGATCAATTCCGTGTAATGGATGTTGTAGGAATTGGAGACTCCTTTTAAAGCGGTCTGACAGGATTGAATATAAGTCAGAAGAATAGAAGAAAGAATGCAGCCGATAGGAGAACATTGAGCAATCAAGGCCACTGAAATACCACTGAAGCCATCACCTAATAAGGTGTTTGTGGAGCTATCCCAAAGGAAACGAGTCGGGTTTCCACTTTGAGAATAGAACATGATGCCAGCTAATCCGGCAACTGCTCCTGAAAGAGTCAACGCTAAGATGATGTTCTTGCTTTGATTCATACCGGAATATTGGGCGGCATATTTGTTGGAACCGGTTAGACGAAGCTCGAATCCGAAGGTCGTATGATTGAGAATAATCTGGAAAACAATGATGATTACAATGGCGATGATGATTCCCCAGCTTGCCCCATCAGTTCCTAAAGCGGGCATCAGTCCATTGCTAGGCATGGTTTTAAGATAAGTGCTAGTCAAAGGATCTTTATAAGAGGAGGGAATAACTAATTTTCCTAAGATAGCAATGAAATAATAAACAATCCAGTTAAGCATAATACCGGAAAGGACTTCATTGACATTAAATTTGGCTTTCAGGATTCCGGGAACAAATCCCAAAACTGCTCCAGCCAAAGATCCTACAATCAAACAAACGTACCAAGGCAGTCCAGCTATTCCGGTTATTATGCCGACGAAAGCACCAATGGTGAATTGACCGGTGATTCCGATGTTGAAGAGACCTAACTTGAAAGCAAAAGCAATTGATAGACCAGACAACATCATTGGAGTGGCAAGATAGAGGACTCGACCGAAAGTAGTGCTGCTAGAAGCACCATAAGTAAATAAGGTAGTAAGTCCTTTTAGAGCATTGGAGGAATCCAAAGCCAGCATCAATAAGAAACCGATAAGAATACCGATGAGAATACAAATCAAGCCGGAAGCAACGGATCGGACACCACGGAAGCCAAAAACTTTTTCAAAAAAGCTAGGCTTAGCTAAAATTGTTCTTGCCTTAGTCATTGTGGTTATCTCCTTTTAGGGGCTTCTTTGTTTCCATATCCTCATGAGTAGCTAAATTCATTCTCTTAGCCCCGGACATATAAAGACCGATTTCATTGACGTTGGTCTTTCTTGGATCAAGTTCGGCTACAATCTCTCCCTCAAACATGACTAGAATGCGGTCAGAAAGATTCATGACTTCATCCAATTCCAAAGAAATCAAAAGGACACCGTTTCCGGAATCACGGCTCTTAAGAATCTGCTTATGAATGTATTCAATAGCACCAACATCAAGACCACGAGTAGGCTGGACAGCAATTAGAAGAGGAGTTCCTCGATCTAACTCACGACCAACAATGGCTTTCTGCTGATTGCCACCCGACATACTTCTGACGATAGTATTCGTACCCATTGAAGAGCGAATATCATATTGTTTGATTATCTTATTCGCATATTCGGTATCTTTCCTACCATTGATGAAACCGAGTCTTTCAAATCCTTTTTCAAAATATCTTTGAAGAACCAAGTTGTCTCTTAAAGAGAAATCCAAAGCTAAGCCATATTTTTGACGGTCTTCAGGAATATGTGAAATGCCAGCTAGGCTTCTCTTTCTAACGGAGAGGTTCTCTAAATGAACATCCTGATAACGATCGCCTTTTTTCTTCTTGGAGACATTGTAGTGGTCGCTATCAACATGGTGAAGAATAATCTCACCCTTTTTGGCTTTCATTAATCCAGTCAAAGCATAAATGAGTTGTGTCTGACCGTTTCCTTCAATACCGGCGATGCAGACAATCTCACCTTTACGGACATCAAAAGAAACATGATTGACGACTTTCTTTTTGGTATCCGGATCCTGAACCACCAGATTACTTACAGAAAGGACATCCTCACCGATGACAGCTGGCTTTTTTTGAGTGACTAAGGCTACATCTCGGCCAACCATCAATTTAGATAAGGCATTTGGGTTGGTATCTTTAATATCCAAAGTACCTAGGCATTTTCCTTTTCGCAAAACCGTTACGCGGTCAGCAACTTCCATAATTTCATTCAACTTATGGGAAATGAAAAGAATTGATTTTCCTTCCTTGGCCAATGATTTCATGGATTGCATCAAATCTTCAATCTCCTGTGGAGTTAAAACAGCAGTTGGTTCATCAAAAATAAGAATATCGTTTTTACGATATAGCATTTTTAGAATTTCAACCTTTTGCTGTTCCCCAACCGGCATATCATCTATCTTTCGATCAAGATCGACTTGGAATTTGTATTTGGTACAAAGGTCTTCCAATGACTTACGAACCTTTTTGGGCCTTAAAAAACCTAAAGTCGTAGGTTCATCACCCAAAATAATGTTTTGAATAGCAGTATAGCAGCCAACCAGCTTGAAATGCTGGTGAACCATACCAATTCCTAATCGAGTGGCATCATTCGGATTTTTAATCTTCGAGACTTCGCCATTGACAAGTATTTCGCCTTCATCTGGTTCATACATGCCAAAGAGGATTGACATCAAAGTTGATTTTCCAGCCCCGTTTTCGCCTAAGAGCGCATGAATCTCACCTTTTCTAAGAGTCAACGAAACATCATCGTTGGCTTTGATTCCAGGAAACTCTTTGGTAATGTGTCTCATCTCGATTACATTGGTTTGTTCCATGATCCTGATTTCTCTCTTTTATAAAAGCATAAGCCGTGGTTTCCTCGCGGCTTATGCAAACAACTCTATTGTCTTTTTGGATTAGTCAGAGATGACGTTGACTTTGACCTTAGCGGAACCACCATAGTTGTTGGCAGCTAAAGCGTCTTTGTCGGCGAAGGAATTAACCTTGACAGTGCCAGCTACAACCTTGGCTTTGATGTCAGCATACTGAGCAAGAGTGAAAGTCTTGAATCCCCAGCATCCAGCATCACCAGTTTCCTCAGGAGTAGGTAAGCAGCAGTTATTGGTTTCAGCACCAACAGTGATGACCTTGGAAGCATAGACATCAGTGTATTCACAGTTGTTGTTAGCCCAAGAAGCTAACATGACCTTAGTGGAGTTGGTTAAGTTCTTCATGGCAGAAGTGATGCAGGAAGCCTGAGTCTCAGTACCTAATGTGGTATCGGCATGCTGATTGACATCGACACCGATCCAAGGCTTATTATTATTGGCCTTAGAAGCAGTAGTGACTGAGTTATAGACAGAACCACCGCAAGGGAAGATGACTTCAGTGCCACGGCTATACCAAGAATTGGCATAAGAGGTAGCAGCATCTGTGGCAGCAAAGGCACCGGCATAGTAGTAGTTAACAGAGCAAGCACTGTCAGCTAAGCCTAACTGCTGAGCAGCATAGTCAATGCCCTGAACATAACCGGATCCATAACGGATGACAGCCGGAACAGCCATACCGCCGATGAAGCCTAACTTACGATAGCCTTCCATGACGGCGCCATAACCAGCGAAGAATCCAGCTTCCTCTTCTCGATAAATGACAGAGGTGACTCGGTCAGTGTATTCATAAGAAGCATAACCGTTGTCAGGATCTTCCTTGTTGCAATCAAGAGCTAAGAAGTTGACATTATTGTAAGTGGAATCAGCTAAGCAAATCTTAATGGCGGATTCAAAGAGATAGCCAGGGAGAATAACAATCTTGGCACCCCATTCAACAACTGACTTGATAGCAGCAACACGTCCAGCAGTCGTATAAGCATCACTGGCAGGCTGAACATATTTGGTCTGAACCAAGCCGGTCTCAACACAATTAGTTGTGCTATTGACAGTTCCGCCGCCATTTTCGGTAGCGAAGGCATTGACGCCATTCCAAGCGGATTCGTTGAAGGAATGATCATTCAAAGTACCAGAATCAGTGACTAAGCCAAGCTTTAAAGGATTAGCTTCAGTGTAGCTAGCCTTTTTGTCAGCATCAATAGTGGTTTTGTTTCCAATATCGGTTTCATCTAAATAAGTAGTTGACATCTGAAGGCCAGAAGTAGAATTAGCAGAACCAGCAGAATTCGAAGAAGAATTTCCGCAGCTAACCATACCTAAAATCGAAAGCATGCAAACAGCGCTTAACGTCAGAGTCTTGAATTGTTTCATACAGATTTCCTCCTTGGTATGAAATCGCTCTTCTTTTTTGAAAAAATGGACCACATTACGTGAGCCCATTTAATCCGTTGAAAGCTATTTGGTCAGAGCTTGGATTAAATGGATAGTCCTCTGTAAGGTAGAGGCTAGAAACAGGATCACCATATACCGATCCCCTATATCCATTCCTTCGACCACTATTGTAAAACAAAAAGAGTTACAAACAAAATGTTTTTTTAGTTCTTCCAAAATAAAGCCCTTTAATTCACCAATAATTCGGATTTTTTTAAGGTTTAATTAAACCAAAAAAAGGCCAGAAATAATAAAATCCGGTCTTTTTAATATTAACAGCTAAAATTCTTAAAACTAGGCTAATTTGAAGGAAAATGCGGTGTTTTCCATCTTCATGCAGTCATCATAGCTGACAAAGCAGGCATCTCTTGATAGCTGGTATTCCTTCTTTAAGTTTGAGTCAAAAAGAACAGAATCTGATGAAATCAAAGTGACTGGCAATTCATCTTTAAGCATTGAAACGATAGGATTACTCATGTACATATCCGTTTTACCGGTCATGAAGGGTTCTTGCATAGAAGCTAAGACAAGAATTCCTTTTTCCTTGATGATAGAGACCAAATTCGGTTCTTCGCAGATATGCAGGCCGCCGATGATACGTTTAGCACCATAGGTGATTGCAGCTGCTATCTCATTATTGTCATTGGATTCGACGAAGAAAGGAAGCCCATCCTTATTAATGGCCGTGATGACTGAAAGATATTTATCAAGCGGATAGTCGTTGAGATCACTTCTGAAAGTGATTCCGCTGACTAAGGAGCCATGATACATCATGGCGGTATTCACAATGCTCATAGCATCTTTGACATCGTCATGGCGGCTGATAGCCAAAATCAAACGGATGACAATATCCGACTTTAAGTCGTGCTTAGCTCTTCCAATGCCCGAAATAAAGGCATCAACCACATCTCTCTGGGGCAGCAGCTGATGGGTTAATTCAAGAGGATTAAAAACAATCTCGGCATAGGTGTCCCCATTTTGGATAAAGCTTCTAACTAACTCGAAAGCCGATCTTTCAATAGACTGATTCTGCTGGAGAACTTTTTCAGTAATTTGATAATAGCTATTCTTAGAAAAAGTCTTGGGGTCGACTGGAGAAGAAAGGCTGATGCATTTTTTTACTTCAGCAGTGTTTTTTCCCGGGCAAGGCACCATTTGATCACGATATAAGTCAAAGCACGTTTCGGGAGTTATAGAACCCTCCAAGTTTACATATAGATTAGTCATAAATTCTTTCTCCTTTAGAGCGTTAGACTCTCACAATGTGAATTGCAATTATAGGAAGCGTATTTTTTTGGTTAATAAAAGAATTACTTGCAAGGCGCTTCTTTAATGAAGCTGGAGTGAAAGAAGAGTAATTTAATTTACCAGCATCGATGTCTTTAATCAACAAATCCATGTTTTCATAGACTTTTTTATCTGTGGCCCGGTAAGCAAAACTTTCATTGGTGCCTTTAGCAAAAACAGTCACAATAGTACCAATACCGTATTGAACATAGGGATTGCTCTGTTCATAGAAGTCAACGGATTCAGTGACGTTGACGAGCTGCTTGAATGCTTCTTCGTTCATATAGAAGAAGGTATGAGGTGAAGCCTGAATCTTGTCTTCGTAAGAAACTAACCCACGGTTATTGAGATAGGTAGTCAGTTCGGCTTTGTGGTGACCATAGAAGAAAAGAACCGGGTCGCCGATATAGTCAACCCACAAAGATAAATCAGTATCGGATTTGACTTCAATGCAAGCCATACGGCCACCGACTTTTTCAGGGGCGTTCCTAGTAACGGTTCCTTCACTGACAAAGAAGTATTTTAGATTCATGGAAATAGTGAAGAAGGTGACAGGGCCTTCCTGTAAGTCACCATAACTGGAGACACCAATATTGAAAGTAGCTTCAGTCTGGGCTTTGCGTTTGTCAATCATCGTAGAAGGAACAAAAGAATGGCTGTAGTAATGAAGGTTTTGAACGTAGTCATTGCCAACCTGAGTGCCTTGAAAGACATCCTGCTTGAAAAGATTTTTAACAATATAACTACCAAGCAAAGCCGGAACATCATTGTGACAGGCAACATAATAACCTTCTTGGCAAAGTTTATCATAGGCTAAACAAGCGGTGGCTCTTACAGCCACACTTAAAGAATAGCATTCTTTGCAAATACCAATAAGTTTATATTTTGCAATTAGCTTTTTGAAGGTTAAATAAACACGATAGTTCTTGTCTAGTTCATAATAATCCCAATCAACGTTGAAGAAGTCTTTTGGCATGGTGAGCTTTGGCAAGTCATTGTAGGTTTTAATAAATTCCTCTTCGGAGATTCCGACTTCTTCTAACCCGAAGTTTCCAAGAAGCAAACGTAAGTCGACATTGTAGGAAGAGAGACGGACGTTCTCCTCTGAAATGACAACACCAATTTTTCCAATTACTGTATTTGTCGGTTCAGCCTGGACAAAGAAACGGATGCGGTTTCTAATGGTATCATAATCTCCTAAAAGCGGGTGGCAGTCTAGATGGAGCGAGTTAAGGAAAGCAACGATTTCCATGGCGGCAGCTAATGACTCATTACCAGTAACAGGCATTACCAGAATCGGTGTTGAAAGTTTAGGAAGGTAATTCCAGAAAACCCCCTGAACGTTATCTCCTTCAACTAAAAGAATGGCGACTTCGCCTTTGTATAAATCGATGGTATTATCGACTACTTGATAATTGAAATCCGGGTTTTCAAAAAGTTCAGCGATGAATTTCTTAGCTGGGTTCCTCATCGTGGAACTGGTTTTCTTGTTTCTTAACGGTAAAATCTTTACATTAATCATGGTATTTTTTCTTTTACAATTATACATTCCTGTTGTTTCTAAAGTATATAGATAAAAACGGCAAAATGTTAAAAAATGGCCTAAAAGTTTAACTATTTGGCTATTTGAAATACAAAGTAGGTTATTTTCAGACTATTTTGTAAACTAAAGCAACTAATTTTTCTTTTCCTCCTCCGAAGATAAATTCTTTCTGAATTTTTTCTTTTAAAACATCCAATGGCAATTTTCCATAGCCGAAACGTTCAACATCGAAGGCACTGAGTAACTCATCCACTGTAGCATATGGTTTAGCATCCATTATTTTCAATTTGAGAATATCATTCTGATCGGTGGAATTTATTAAATACAGAGTCTCACCTAATTCGATATTAGCGATATCCCTGTAATAGGCGGATATCAGGACATCCCTTCCAGGCATCTTCAGTAATTTAATTTTTTCCGGAGATACCTCTATAGAAGAAATCATGGGTGTCCAGACAAATTTTTCAATCGGTATCATTCCATGGTTATCAAAATACTGTGTCAGCTGTTTTGTTTTATCACCATAGATTACTAAGAAAGGAGAACTGATTTTCTGTTGAACCGTGAAATTGAATTTATCCCCGCTGATAACAATTGTGGTGCGGTCCTTTCCAGGCAGGTTATCGTCATGAGCGACAATTTCTGCCGTTTCAATGAAATAAGTATCTAAGGTACTGGAAATTTGGAAGATAGTTACTAATCCGGATTTCATTTTACCGTTGATGGTAACACCTATCTTTACTCTGGATCCGGTATCGGCATGGTAACTTTCACACATGGATGTATTGACGTAATCCTTCGATAAGGTCATTGTTTGCTTATCAAAGTCAATTCCAGTGACATCTCCCTGGAAAACCGGTTCATTGAAAAGCCGATGACAGATCAATTTCCCTAAGGCGGCCCAGACATTATTGTGACAGGCTGTTACATAACCTTCCTTCTCAAGTTTGTCATATGCCAAACAGGCACTGGCTTTGACGGTATCAAGAACGGAAAAACAGTCAATGGAGATGGCGGTTAAATGGTATTTCTTGATCAGTTTCTTTAAGGTGAGATAGAAACGGTAGGATTTATCTAATTCAAAGAAATCCAATTCGATATTGAAAAAACCAGCGGGCATAGTCATGGGTTGAAGACTGTTGTAGATCTTTATAAACTCGGTATTTTCAATGACTGACAGCCCCACACCAAAAGATTTGACTAAAGCCATGTAATTGATATTATAGCTAACAAGTTTATAGCTTTCTGTTCCGACAATGACGCCGATTTTACTATTGACTTCTTGAAAAAGAAGACCAATAAAGGTTCTTATTTCTTCCAGAATTTGTTCGTTTGACCCTAATAAAACATGGAGCTTCATGTTTTTGGTTGCTAAGAAGGAATTCACCTCCATGGCAGCTGATAAAGCCGAATTAGTATTTACTGGTAAAATAAAAGTAGGGAAGTTTAAGCGGGGCAAAAGATCCCAGAATTCATTTAGTACACCATCGCTTTCAATCAGAATCAAAGGCAGGCAATTATCGTAGAGAGCTGAGATATTATCGACAATCTCATAGGTGATATCAGTATTGTCAAAAAGCTGGTGAAGAAAAC
>JBAXZY010000010.1:0-29253 GCA_041670045.1 Bacilli bacterium
AAGTCTGTCGACAGCTAAGATATTCCATAGGCAGAATTGATAGATCTTGCCTAGTAGAACCAAATTAAGACTGATAGCGACCGTACCGTTTATTCAAGGCAAGCAAGGAAGAAGCTAATTCAGGACTAAGATCATCACTGGTTATGCGGTAAGTCCAGTTTGGCATTCCAACTGTGCCCGGAGTATTAATTCTTGATTCATTTCCCTGAAGAAGAATATCCTGCATGGATTGGATTGAAACCTCAGACAAGGATGCTAGATTGAGTTCTAATACGGCCCTAGTTAAGTCTTTAGAGTTATCCATAGCTTCTTTGACACCGAAGTGACGGCAAGTTAAGTTGATTTGTTCAACTGCTTCTTTCCGGTCATTGGATGAAAGATCATCCAGATAGCCTTTAAGAGGCTTGCAATCATGAGTGGAAGAGTAGGAATAACAGCTATACGGGTAGTTAGCTGGTTTGTTGAGGTTGCCCTTCTCACGAGGGAAGGCAAACTCCAAGACTCTCATATCGGAAATTTTGAGGGAATCAAGGGTAGAAGTTAAAGCATCGGAATGGAAGTCGACATCTTCAGCTACGATTTTGCTTTTATCAGTGATGATAGTGTTAAGCATGTCAGCTCCTGGTGTTCTTCCCCAGGTACCGTTGAGACCATTCTGAGCAGCCTTAGGTAGCATGTAATACTCTAAGTAGCCGCGGAAGTGATCCAAGGTGACAATATCGTAGAGAGACAGATTGAAGTCTAGTCTCGACTTAAGGAAGCGATAGTTGTTTTTCTTCAGGTAATCGAAGTTATATAAAGGGTTTCCCCAAACCTGACCTTGTGAATAGAAGACATCGGGTGGATAGCCGGCAACGAAGTCCATATCGCCAGACTGATTTAGAAGGAAGTTGCGATGATGCTTGTAGACATCAATCGAATCGAAGCTGACGAACATTGGCATTTCCCCAATGATCTTCACATCCTTCTGACGAGCATATTCCTTCAGGCTTTCCCATTGTTTCAAAAAGATGAATTGGGTCCACTGATAGAAATCAATATCGGCTTTGTGATCTTTCTTCACATCGCGGAAGGAATCAGTTGAGTATTCCTTAGTGATGCCTTTGAACTGGGTCCAAGGACGGTAGTCGTTCAAATCCTTAAGAGCCATGAAGCAAGAATAGTCAGTAAACGAATTTTTCCTTAGGAATGAAGTGTAACCTCTTTGATAGTCACCTTGACCTCTTTTGAAGCGATTGTAAGCAATTTTAAGAACCCTGACTCGATTAGCGTATATTTTTCCGTAATCAATAGAGCGAGAATTACTGCCCCAATCAACAACACCGATATCTCTTTTCTTCAAGAGATCCTTGTCTAAGAGATCATCGAAGTCAATTAAGAAGTGATTAACAGCTAAGGAACTGAAGCTAGAATAAGGTGAATCTCCGAAGGATGTCGGTCCAAGAGGAAGAATGCTCCAATAAGTGAAGCCGGCGTCATGTAGGAAGTCGATGAATTGCTTTGCGCCAGACCCGATACTGCCAATTCCATATTTTCCCGGAAGGGAGAATACTGGAAGTGCAACACCGCTAGCTTTGAAGAGTTTGTCCATATTTCTAACCGCTTTCATTCTAAACCCTTTTAGGCAAAAGTAAATAGTGAAATGGAAAAGGGAAAATGGCAGTCTAAAATTAATTAGTCTTTGCACAAAACACTGATATCTTGGGCATTTTTTATATTTATTATATTTATTTTGCAATTTCTTTTTTAAAATGATTTTTGCCGTTTTAATTTAATGTGTTTCAATTTTTGGAATACTACTTAATCGGAATAAAGGAATAACACAAGAGATTATGCTTTTTTGCCAATTTTGCCTTTTCTTCGGTTTTTTTAGCACTTTTTTGGCTATTTTTTGATGTTAGTTCAAAGTGCTTTTTCTTCCATTAGAAGCCGTTTTTTCACACGTTTTTCTTTTTACCCTTTTTTATTTCATAAATAACCACTTTTCACTGTTTTTTGTCTTTACACATTAGTTTCTTTGTAATCTTTTATAGCTCAATTTGTTTTTGAAAAGCTCTATTTAACCTTAAATTACGTGTAAACCGGTTTCTTTGACGTACTTGGCTATCTTTTCTAAGAAATCTTTGTTTTAGATTTTGAAAAAGTGTATTAGAATACCTTGTCATTAAGCCAAGCTTAGTGATAATTGTTTCTTAAATACGTTTGTTTAGATCTTAATAAAGAATAATTTTCTTCCATTTAATGGAAGAACATATGTTGGATATAGAGATTAAAGGGATGCCAGTCATCTTATAGTATTTCTTAAATCTTCTATCCCGATTGGAGAATAATTATGGCACTTAATAAATTCTATGAAAGGAGAACCAGTATGCTAAACACACCTAGCTTCGATGTTCTTGAAGGACCTTTGGACGATATCTCTTTTTCTGATGAAAAAGAAAACCACTATACTGCCTATACCTCTTTAAACCAGCTTTTTATCTGCAAAAGGATTTCTAAGATCAATGATTCTACCTTATATATAGGTAAAAGAGCTTTTGTAGTCAAAGATAACCTCGATTGCTTCCAAGTCACTGAAAAAGGAGTGGTATTGAATCTTACACAACTGTTAGGATTCAAAGACAGACTGTCTTCTTGTCAGGCTTTGACGCTGAATTTCAAAAATTCAGATGAAAAGAAGTCTTTTTCAGTTAATATTGTCTATCTTAACCGTTATATCTTGGCCAAGGATCCCCGTAAGGAAGAAAACAATGGTCACTTATCAGTGATTATTGATACTTTGGTCTTGGATTTTCCTTATAAAAAGGAAAAGAATAAGTCAAACTTAACTATCAATATCGATAATAAGAAACTCTTCCTGCTTTTAAAATAAGCCCACAAAAAAAGAAGAAGCTCAATTGGTTTCTTCTTTTTAACGCTGAATGAAAAGGCTACTTTTTAGGTTTGCCTAAGATTTTATTATAGCCTTTTCCGTATTTAACGCATTTGCTGACACGAGCCAAAGTAGCCGAAGATACCTGGGTAGCTTCATTGACTTCCACATAAGTTTTGCCTTCAATGAACATCTTGGCACAATGAACACGTCCCGATAAGGAAATCAGTTCCTGCTTAGAAAGCAAATCATCTAAAAAGTCCTTACAATCGGCAACATTATCAATTTTGACAATAGCATCATAGAGCTCTTTAAGCTCATCTTCACGTAGTTTCTTCTCCTCTTCCATCTGAGTTTTTCCTCTCTAGCGAAAGGAAATCTTTCAACGCCTGCGGCTGCGGCTGATAAAGAATAGTCGGTTCGCCTTCCTCAACTATTTTTCCCTTTTCAATGAAAGCTAACTGGTCGCTGACCTTCTTAGCCAGTTCCATTTCATGAGTAACTACAATCATCGTGGTACCGTTTTTCTTTAGGGCAAGAATCGCTTGGGCGACTTCATTCTTAAGTTTAGGATCAAGAGCACTGGTCGGTTCATCAAAACAAATAATTTTAGGCTTTAGGATTAAAGCCCTGACAATAGCTGTTCTTTGAGCCTCACCGCCGCTAAGTTGGCCAGGATAATTGTCTTTCTTTTCTAAGAGATTGACACTCTTCAGAAGATTAGCAACTTCCTGCCTAGCCTTGTTTAGCAATCTTGCAGACAAGGCTTTTTTCGCTTGGCCTCTTCCTTTTCTAGGAAGCAGCTTGACTTCACTTTTAAACTTACGCCACAATTGGATTCTCAAAGGCAATAGAACATTTTCAAAAACGGTGTACTAAGGGAAGAGATTGAAGTTTTGAAAGACTAGACCAAAATCCATTCTTCGTTGAAGTATTTCCTTATTGGAGAGCTTAGCATCTCCAAGGATGGTCTTGCCATCCAATAGTATTATACCATTGTCTTTTTTCTCAAGAAAATTAAGTATTCTTAAAAAGGTAGTTTTTCCGCTACCAGAATCACCAATCAGGCAAAGAGTTTTTCCTTTATCAAGCGAAATATTTATATCCGATAGAACATTTTTTCTATCAAAACTTTTGGATAAGTGCTTTATTTCTAAATATGCCATTTAAATCTAGCCCTCAAAATAGCTTAGTTTCTTTTCTAACAACTTTAATAAAAGACCTAAGATACCATTTAATACTAAATAAAAGACACCCACATAGAATAAGACCCAGATAATAGCGTAAGTAGCCACTATAGATTGAGCTGTCATAATTACTTCATTGATAGCAATGACTCTTGCCAAAGCGGTATCTTTAACTAATGAAATGGTTTCATTTGATAAAGGAGGAATTATTTTTTTAATGATCTGAACTAATAAAACTGTAAAGAACATCTGAAAATGATTAAACCCTAAGACAAGACTGGCTTCCCTCTGACCTTTACTGATTGAATTATAACCGGCCCGGAAAATTTCCGAGAAGTAAATGGCATAGTTATTTACTAAAGCAACTATGACGGCAATCATTCTGGAAGTTGACGGTATATTAAATAACAGACCAGGCACATAGAAAACCACAATGATCTGCAGCATCAGAGGCGTTCCTCTGATGACCCAGATTAAGAACTGCATTACTTTTCTTAGCCATCCCCATTTTGATAAGGATAGGCAACAGAAAAGAATACCAAAGGGTATTGCCAACACCCAAGTAACCACAAAGAGAAGACAGGTGGTTCCAAAGCCGTTTAAAAGTTCAAGAGTTACCTCACCAAAGCTCATAATTTAGCCTTTGAAAGCAATAGGAGCGAAGATGGTGTAGCCAATGGTAATGCTCTTCTTATTTGCTATATAAGTCCAACTAGACTGATCAGTAATCTCACTAGAAGCGGTAAAAGATTCAACTGGAGTGATGACATCCTCTAAGCCATAGTCCGTTGCAATCTTTTTAGTGGTTCCGGCATCATAAAGACTCTTTAAAGCCTCATTGATCTTAGCCATAAAGGCTAAATCAGTTTTGCGACCACCAACGCCATAGTATTCACTAGTAAATTGATAATCAGTAAGAATAGTCAGTTTAGAGGCAAAACTAGTCTCTTCTTTAAGATAATAGCCAGCCATAACCGAATCAATGATGGCTAAGTCGCTGGTTCCGGACAACACCTCGGTCATAGCCGTCACTTGATCAGAAGTCTCAACCTTGCTGCAGCCTTTAAATATGGCTTCATCAGCTAAAGTATCGCTTCCCGCTGAACCGGCTTCTACGGCAACTTTATAAGAATCATTGGCATCAATAGTGTCAGTAAAAGTTTTCTTGGCAATAACAACCTGCTGATTCTTCATATAGGGGATTGAGAAAGCTAAAGCTTCTTTTCTTTCATCCGTGATAGTGAAGCCATTCCAAATCAAATCGATGTTCTTAGCACTAAGCTCGATTTCCTTGTTGTCCCAAACAATCTCCTGAAATTTAGCCTCCACTCCTAATTCCTGACAGAGTGCTTTAGATAAATCAATATCAAAGCCTTTTAATTCCTTTTTTGAGGAACAGGCACCTAATGGTAAAACCATCAGGACGGCAAATAAAGACAAAAGCTTTTTAATAGAACGGTTCATTTTAGTTCTCCTAATTACTTTAGTGTCCTAAAGTTGTAAAGAGAAATCTAATTTATTTATTAATTCTTAGAAAGCTAAGAATAAACGACATCAAAAAAAGCCGCCTTAAACAGGCGGCTTTCAAAAAAGGAGGTACCGGATTCCTTAGATAAATTAATCAAGGAATCCAGATGACGGCATCAGTTTAATAATTAAGCGGGGGAAGTAATGCTTAACTATCTTACTGAATAAGAGGAGACCGTCATAATTGCAGACTTGCTTTTCCTGGAAATCGGGGGATTTTAGGAAGAGGAAATCCGAATTACCTTTATTATATCTATTTACTATTTAATTATTATTAGACTTCACAAGCTGCTTTTTTAGCGCCGTAAACTGCAGACAAAACAATTATTTTGTCAAAACTAATCAGGCTGAGCAAAGAAAATAGAAAGAGCAAAAATCTGTTTATCAGTCGTAATCTTCATTGATCCAAAATAATGATTGACGATCATTCTGATAGATTTCATACCAAAGCCATGATAGCGGTCATCACCTTTAGTAGAGACAGGTAAACCATCTTTGAAACTCAAGGAACCGGAATAACAGTTTTCTTCATAGGCAAAGACACCGCCGGCTTGTTTCCTGATTTTCAAAGTTATGAAACGCTGATCCGGATTAGTTAAAGCCATCACTGATTCAATGGCGTTATCGACAATGTTTCCAAAGAGTGAGTAAATATCATTTTCATCCATGAAATTCAGAGTTTTTCCATCAATGATACAGTTAAAGACAATATTGTTCTTCTTGCAGATCAAAGATTTTTCCTGAAGAATAACATCCAAAGAAGTATTACCGGTTTTAATTCTCGTGTCATAAATCGAAATCGACTGTTCAATGGAGTCAAGGACATCCTTATTAACCACATCTCCGTTTGAGCCTTCCTTAAAATGCCTGATTTGATGCTTCAAATCATGGCATTTGAGGTTAATTAGATCAATGTTTTCCTTGCTCATCTCATATTGCTTCTGTTCCTCATGACGCATTTGGTTGATGGAGGCCACTTCTTTTTCCAAATTAGTCTGAGCCACCAGCCCAAAGATAATCACGAGAATCATCACACAGCTTAACTGATTGAAGATGTTGACAATCAGTTTCAAATACCAGTCTTCCGGTGCCACATCTTTGCTGACAACGATAATATTCAGGATGTTATCAATGACTAAGGATGATAAAGAAAGAATTAAAATATTCCTAGATGGCAAAGCCACATCCGGGAATTCCTTGATTTTCTTAAATATCAGAATTCCAACCGGAACAAAAGCTAAGCCCACTACTAAAGCAATGACAACGGAAATCCAAGAGAAGTCTCCAATATCACCTTGATTGACATAATCAGCAAGATAATAAACCAACTGCCATGTTAAATAGGCAAAGTGCCTAAAAGTATAAGCAATGACACCAAAGAACAAAGCGGATGTCAAAGAAATCTTTTTACTGGCAAAAAGACAGCCAATGCCCATCAAGAACAACAATAAATAGTTTATTACTCCCGATGCTACCACGTCACCAACATTAATGAAGGAACACAAAAACGCTAAGCCAATGGCGGCAATAGAAGTAAGAGGCATGATTACCCAAAAATGTTCACGCTTTGGGAAGAACCATGCAAAAAAATAAGCGAGTAATAAATATTCGGCCTCCGTTAGCATATTGAAGTAATTGCTGACGGTAATGTTCATGAATGAGAGCCTAAATAGGAAGTAAAAGCTTCCAGGAAGGACTTTCTCTTAGGATGAGAAATCAAAAGCCGGTCATTTCCGACAACAACTTCCTGTTTTTCAATGGCTGTAACTTTACCTAGGTTAACTAAATAGCAGTGATTGCAGCGAACGAATTCATTAGCCGGAAGTTCTTTTTCAATCTGATTAAGTGATCCATAAGTCTTAAAGGTCTTAGTAGTCGTGTGGAAGAAAAGATTATGATCCATGATCTCCACATAACGGATATCATGAGTATAGATGACTTCGGTGCCTTCATCACATTTGATGATTAACTTAGTATCCGTTTTCTGTTCGTCAAGCAAACGGATGACTTTATCGAGCTTCTGAGAAAGATGCTCATAAATCACTGGTTTGACAATATAGTCATAGGCGTTGACTTCATAGCCCTTGATAGCATACTGAGCTAAATCAGTGACAAAGATCAGAATAACCTTGCTATCCAGTTCCCGCAGCCTATGGGCAGCTTCTAAACCATTAAGTTCAGGCATATTGATATCCATAAAAATCAAATCAAACACCTGTTTATAGTTATTGACAAAAGTAACGGAACTGGAGAAATAGGTTATTTCCAGTTCAATCTTCTTCTCACGCTGATACTGAGTCAAAAGATTTTTGAGTTTTTGGTAGGCGGTTTCTTCATCTTCGACTATTGCAATTCTGACAGCCATGGTTTATCTATTTAATACTATTGTACTTTAGAATAAAGGATATTTCGTAACTTTGCCACATATTTTTTTGACAATTCAATACTTGTGTATCAAAGAATATCCGCTCTTCCAGTGCAAATAAAAAATAAGTATAATAGATATCGTTTGTTTGACATTCTATGTCCATTTCAAAAAGAATCCATATTAGCTTTCTTAAGGAGGCAAAAGCATGTTAGGAAAAGAAGATCGGAAAACCGTAGTCGTCATAGGTTCATCGAAATTAGGAGCAGCCATTGCAAGCTACAATTCCAAAAAAGGCATCTATACAGTCATTATTGATAAAGACAGTGATGCCTTCAAAAAACTTGACCCAAATTTTTCTGGCTTTATGATTACTGGCAACGCCGAAGAAAGATACATCCTTGAAAAAGCTCATATTGAAACCAGCAAAGAATGTGACATTGTCACTGACAATGACAACACCAACATTTTTATTGCCTGCCTTTTAGTGAAGTTTTATCAGATTCCTTATATTTATGTCCGACTTCATGACACCACCAAAAGCATTCTTTTGCCTAAGGAAGTAAAGATCATTTCTCCTTATCTTCTATCAATGAATCTCTATCAGTCACTGAAGGAGGATGAAAAGTAAATGAAAATCATCGTTTGCGGCGGAAACAAGGAAGCCGACTTCGTCATCCGTGAATTCAAAAAAGGCGGTCATAGGATTGCCGTCATCAATGGCAATGAAATCATTGCCAAACAGTTAAGTGAGAACAATGGTTTAGATGTCATTTTAAGTGATCCCACTAAAATCTATTCCTATACAGACAGCAATGTTTATAACTATGACTTGATTGTCTCCTTATTGGAAAATGATGAGGACAATTTCGTAGTCTGCAAGATTGCCAAACAGCTTTTCAATGTCAAAAAAGCTATCTGCACGGTTCAAAACCCGGACAATGTTGCTATCTTCAAGGCTCTAGGCGTGGATTCGCCTATTTCTGCTTCTTATCTATTAACTGAAAGAATCAAAGGTGAATCAGATGTCGAATCCTTGATTAAGACTCTGTCAATGGAAAATGAAAAGATCATGATTACCGAAATCAAGATCAAAAATACTTTCGCAATCGTAGGTAAAACCCTGAAAGAAGTCACCTTCCCTCATGAATGCAATGTCTGTTATATCTACCGTGATTCAACCATGATCATTCCTCGTGGTGACACGAAGATTGAAGGTGAGGATACAGTTGTTATCGCTTCTACTCCTAACGACCAGGAAGATATCGTCAGTTATCTTAAGAGGGAAGACTGATGGAGACTGAGGTTAAGGGCTATAAACTAGTCCTTGGATATCTAGGAATCTTTACGATGTTCATCGGAGTCATTCTTTTGATTCCGCTTTTAATCATTGCCGGATTTCCGGATGAAGCCGACCAGTATACTTACTTCCTGATACCAGGATTATGCTGTCTGGCAGTTGGATTCTTATTATTCCTTTTCATTATGAATAAGAAGAAAGGCCGACTTGAAGATATGGAAGATATCGTATTAACCATCTCGGTCTGGATATTAGCTATTGTTTTATCCGCTATTCCCTTCATGATGACTGGCAAATACAATTTTACCCAAGCAGTCTTTGAAACCACTTCGGGTTATACAACAACCGGCCTATCCGTCGTAGATGTCACTACTTGCCCACATATCTTCTTATTCTTTAGAAGCTTCATGCAGTTTATCGGCGGCATCGGTTTAGTCTTGATTCTGACTTCCGCTTTATCTGATCGTTCAGGTATGGGTATTTATCTGCTTGAAGGCCACAATGACAGGCTTCTTCCAAACCTAGTCAAATCCGCTCGACTGATTTTTGCCATTTACTTCCTCTATATCTTCTTAGGAATCATTCTTTACTGCTCCTTAGGCATGAGTTTCTTTGATGCCATCCTCACTAGTATGTCAGCTCTATCAACAGGAGGCTTCTCAACTCAAGCCAATTCAATTGCTGCTTACAACAGTATTGGAATCGAAATAGTTACTGTAATTTTAATGCTTTTAGGATCTACCAACTTTGTCATTCATTACTATCTTTTAAGAGGACAGTTCAAAAAAGCCTTCATGCATTATGAATTCATTGTCCTCTTAGGACTGCTTCTGATTATTTATCCTATTATGGTCATAACAATTGGTATGCAGTATGATTCAGTCGGCTTAGGATTCCGTTACGGAACTTTTGAATTCGTTTCAGCTATCACAACTTCCGGCTTTGAGTCTTACTGGGGGCCAAATGGCACCGGTTATGCGGAATTACCTTCGGCTGCCTTATTCTGTATCATCATCTTAATGTGTGTCGGTGGACAAAGTGGATCAACTTCAGGTGCCATCAAACAATCAAGAGTGGCCATGTTCTTTATGTATATCTATTGGTCAATCGCTAAATTAGGTAAGAGCAACAAGATCATTTCCACCCATTACATTTATCGTTATGGTGAAAAAGAGAAAGTCCAGGAATCGGAAGTCAAAAGCTCCATTTCCTTTATCTGCCTATACCTCTTCCTTTATCTATTAGGAACTTTAATCATCACTTGCTGTGGTGTTCCTTTAGATGCCGCCCTCTTTGATTTTGCTTCCTCAATAGGAACTGTCGGATCCACAGTCGGCATCACCGGCTACAATACTAATCCGGTGGTCCTATGGACAGAAATCTTTGGTATGTTCTTAGGTCGTATGGAATTGTTGGTGGTATTTGCTTTCTTTGCTAAATTAAAAGACACTCATATCCGTAAACGTGATTTGACTCAGAACGGTAAAGCAGTTAAATAAAAAAATCTTATCAGTTTAATTTGCTGATGCTGTCATCTTCTTTTTTAGATGGCTTAATAAACATTAGAACAAAGACTAAGAACAAGAAAACAAGAACAAAAAGAATGCCATAGTTGCTGTATTTGCCAGTCGCATAATAACCGGAGAAGACACCGCCGGCAAAAAAGAGAATGACACTGATGAATAAGAATATTTCTAGTAGCTTTTCTTTTAAATTGCTTTTAGAAATACTAGCTATGCTTTCAGCCAGATTCTTTAAGTTCCCCGTGCACATCGTTGTTGCAAAATTAAGTCCTTTGATTTTCTTAAAAGCCTCTAACTGCATTCCCGCCACCATGGAAACTAACATATTGGCTAACCAGTTATAGCTTTCATTTGCCGGAATAAAGCCGGTTCCTAAAACAATCAGCATCTCCGCAATGACTACTGCCTGTCTCCAATGAAGCCAATACTTGTTCTTGTAGAATCTTTCAATGAGGGAAGTTAATAAGACGGCTATGAAGAAAGAGCCTATCGGAATAAGATAGTAGCAAGCTTCAACAGCTTTGCCAGAAAAAATCTTCAAAGCAAACATAATGAGGTTTCCAGTCTGCATAGTGGCAAACTTCTCACCTCTTAATAAATAAGTGTAGCCATCTAAAAAGCCGCCACAGCAGGCTAGAAACAGGCCAACGGTGAAGGAATCTGACATTTGCGGGATATTCTTTTTCATGACACTTAATGATAGTACAAAAATGGATAACATGCATTCATTAATGTGCGATTAAATTTATCAAGCTGATTTTTGTTATAAAAGAAAAAGGCAGCAAGCTTTTCAATACCAAAAAACACTTATCTACTATATAATTAAATAAAAAGGAGACTACATATGCCTAACCCAGATGAGAAGAAGACTTCAAGCTGTAAATTACTGGTTGGAAAAATCTGTCCTAAATGTCTGACTGTCGGTATCCTAATTGCGGTCTTGGCCTTCAGCTATTTCTATCTGGCTTTCCAGATGTTTAAAAGCATTACTGGCGCTTATGATTCCTACGATGTCAATTATTTGATCAGTGGACTAGTTGTCTTAGCGGCAGCTGTCTTACAGGGCTATATAGCTTTCAAGGCTATTAAAAAAGCCTTAAAGCCTGAGAATGTAAAGAAAGAACTGTCTTACAGTATAATCACCGTCTTTGGAATGCTGATCTTAATTAATCTGCTTAGTTTCTTTTCTCATCTTAACACTAATTTTTCTTCTCCCGCCAATACTAGTGATACCATCTATTCCATGATTATTTTCCTTGTTGAAATAGCAGGCCTTGTCTTCGGAATTTTGACAATTAAGAAGGGTTGCGACTTATCTATCATCCTAACCAGCCTTGCCTTGTTCGTTTCCGGTTTTGCTTCTCTCTTTACAACTCTGAATAATGAATTATGGGGATATGTTTTGATTAATTTGCTTCCAATAGCATTAGGAGTCTTCCTCCTGATTATGAATTTCTCTTCCCGCAATAAACAAGTCTCCTGCTCCTGCCCTGAGAAAAACAAAGAAGAAAGCAAGACTGAATCAGAAGAGACCTGCCAGTGCTGTCAGAAGAAAGAAGAAAGTGAAGCTAAGTTTACTAACCCGACTAAAAACAAGAAATAGAAGAATCATATAAAAAAGGTTCAGAACCACACTGTGGGACTGAACCTCTTTTTATAATTTGTATTCTCTTATAAGTTACTTCTGACGGTTGATGGAATCTTCCTTATGGAATTCCTCGCCATGATAACGCTTATGAAGCTTGTCAAGATTGTACTGGGCAACGTCGCTTAAAGAAACTCCTAGCCCTGAGGCAGTTTCAGCCACATACCAAAGAACATCGCCGATTTCCTCAATCAGATGTTCTTTATCCATGGTATGGCCCTGGAATTTTACTTTCTTAACAATATCGCAGCATTCTCCGGCTTCTCCGGCCAATCCTAAGACTCCGTTGAGAACCATATCCTTCTTGCCATCAGCACTGATAAGGTTATAGGCATGCTTCTGATATTCATCAAATGAAACCTTCTCATCTTTCTTTTCAGCCATATTCCTGCCTCCTTTTATCCAATGAGAGTATTATACCTTATAGTTAGGATAAGAAACCTGTCAACCACCGATTGCGTGAAATAATCTTCATCAGGGCTTATAGTAAAGGCAGAAAGGAGACATAGAATGCTCTCTTCAGTCAAAGTCGGAAACCGTATCAGAACTTTAAGAGAAGAAAAGAAACTTACTCAGGAAGAGTTAGCTGGCAAAGTCTTTGTCACAAGACAGGCTATCTCGAGCTGGGAAAAAGGTCAGTCCTTCCCGGATATTGATAATGTTGTCTCATTATGTGAGATTTTTCAGGTTTCTCTTGAAGACCTTCTATGTCTAAAATAAGGTACTAGTCAAATGAATCTAAAAATCATCGGAATGATTCCCTTCTTAAAGAAACCAGAGGTCAAGAAGCTGGCTTTAGCCATTGTTTCTTCCCCCGACAATGAATATGACGGTCTTTCTTTAAGCGATGTGGCTCCTTTTATTGCTACTGAGGATTTATATGAAGTCGCAATGGAAGCCAAGAAGAACAACAAATCCGTTTCCTCTCTCTTTGTCTTCATGAAAATCAATGACTTGAAGAGACTGATCAAAAGCGGTTATTTAAGCAAAGAGGAAATGAAATACCTGGTCATCTTCTTAGATAAAGAAGATATCAACCAACTGATGAGAGAGAAAACCAACTCCCATGACTACTCGAACTTTGTCGCCTATTTGCCTTTCACGGATAAGAAAGTCTTAGGGGAGATGATGTTAAGCTATGCTCTTGACGGTCATGATCCTTTCGCTTTCTATGCCTTCGTCGATGAAGAAGCAAAAGAACAGCTGGTTGGATTAGTAATGGATAAGAAAGCCCCTAAAGTAAATCTTAATCTTCTTTATCCTTTCTTAGACAACAAGGATATCGAAGCTTTGTTTGAAAGTTACCTGAAAGAAAAGGGTAAACCCATCACCATCATTGACAAAAGCAAGGATAAGAACTGATTTACAGCCAAAATAATGCTATAATGCCTCGGAAACGAGGCATTTATTATGATTAATTATAGTTTTCGCTTAGCCACTGAATCGGACTGTGACCTGATTCTGCTCTTTATTAAGAAAATAGCCGCCTATGAAAAAATGTCTGATCAAGTAAAAGCCACGCCTGCATCCTTGAAGGAATGGATTTTTGAGCATAAATTAGTGGAAGTGATCTTCCTTCTCAATGAAAAGAAGCAAGCCGTTGGCTTTGCACTTTATTTCTTTGATTTCTCAACTTTTGTCGGGAAAGCCGGCATTCATTTAGAGGACTTCTATCTGGATGAGGAATACCGCGGACAGGGATTAGGCAAGAAGCTCTTCTTGGAAGTAGTGAAAAGAGCTAAAGCCTTAAAAGCCGGAAGACTGGAATGGACATGTTTGAATTGGAATAAGCCATCCATCAATTTCTATACCAAGGTCATGCACGCAACGGCGATGGATGAATGGACCACTTACCGCTTACGTGAAGACCAGTATCAGCAACTGATTGAGGAATACAACTAATCGACTCGGACTTCAAAATCCTGGGCCAGATACTTAAGTATCGGATCCAAAGTGCCTTGCAGAAGCTGACTTTTAGGCGGCAAAGAAGAAATATCAAAGAAGCCAACACTCGTTGACTCACAATCCAGCTTCATCTGATCAAGACTCTTGGAATTGACATGTGAAATAAAAACCAAGTCGACATATTCAGTGATGTCGCCATTAGGATAAGTAATACGGCATTTGTCCCCCGAAAGTATCATAAATAACGAAATGTTCTTCAATACCAGACCGGTTTCTTCATAGACTTCCCTTTTAACTCCATCGGTTACACTCTCGTGCAGATCTAACGAACCGCCTGGACGACAATACAGTCCGTTATCGCTTCTCTTCTCTAAAAGAATTCTGCCATTCTCATCTAAGATCAGACATGATACCCCCACCGACAGACATTCTTGATGTCCAATCATCTTTCTTAGATAAGGAAGATAATCAATTCTTTCGTTCATGGTTTTCCCCTTTTGAGATATGATAAGGTTTAAATCAAATTAAAAATAGAAGAAAACGCTTCACATAAGGAGAGTATAATAAATAAGCTATGGAAGATAAAAATTACAATGTCCAAGAAGCTCTCAAGCTTCTAAAAGCCGGTTACTCCCTGATTGAGCAGGCTAAAAGCCAGGATACCTACTTTGTCTTTAATGGCAAAGACATCGTTGTCAGAAATGAAACCGAAGGCTTAATCATCAATCCTTTCAGCTTTTTAGATCTTTACAAAGACAGTCTCTTTCAGATTGATTATTCCCAGAGCGATGAAGAAGCCGTTGATCCTAAAAAGGATGATGAATACTATAGCTGGCGACAATAAAAACCCACTTCTAAGGAAAAGAAAACCGGAATTGTTTTATTTCCCAACAATCTTTTTTGGGTCCTAAAGACATAAATTACAGGTTTTTTCTTTATAAAATGTGTCTAGCACTTGCAAAATGCGGTATTTCTACTATAATTGAAATGCTTAGATTAACGAGGTAAATAATACTATGGGAAAGAAAAGATTTGAAGCTCGTGGTTTTGCTCAGGAATGGGCTGAGAGAAAAGAAAAAAGATTAGCTGCTGAAGCTAAGTCTGAAGCTAAGGCCAAGGCTAGAAAAAAGGCTGCCAAAGATGATGCAGCTGCTAAGCCGGCTGAAGCTAAGTAGTTTTATCTTTTAAAAACTGAATTGACCGCTGCAAGGCGGTCTTTTTTTATTTCAAAAAAAGCTTCTGCCTTAGTTGCCTAAAAGCAGAAGCCTATAAAGAATTAAGATGAAGCTAAGTTATCTACTCAACACAATACATCCAGCTAAGACCGGAGGAAGAATTAGTGGAGGCAGTCTTCTTAGCAGAGGAGGCATTGTCGTTCAACGTATAGGAGGTTGATCCCCCATCAATAGAAGAAATAGCATAGAAAGGAAGCGAGGAAGTGTCTTCATAGCTTCCATAAGCGGACGTGAAATTATCGATGAAATTAAAGTACCGGTACATATAATCAGTTCCTTTAGCTTCATCCATCGTTAAGTCGACCGGTCCATTTAAGACCTTGCTCGACATCGAGAAGGAACCTGAGGCTTCTACATCTACAACGGAATAGGCACTTAAGGAAGTACTGATATCAATAGCGCTAAAGGGAGCATATCCGTTTTTATCCTCAGCATAACTGACATTGACCTTCGTGTTATCAGTAAAGGAAACACTGGAGATGGAAATCAGGTTATTAAGATTCAAATCAAGAGCAAAAAGACGATTAGTAGTATCCAAAGTAGCGGAATTGATGACATCAGAGAAGTCATCCGTAATAGTAGTGCTACTTGAATCACTGCTAGCCATAGCCTTAAATATCTGACCTAAGGCAATCTTGCCTGAAGAGATGCTAAGAGTCTTCATATCATCCAAATCAAGGATGAAACTTAAGAGATAATAAGCAATGTTCTTCTCTAAGTTTTCTCTAGTGGTCTTAAAGACTTCAGCAGAATTAAGAATTCGAGTCTTGAGATTAAGGAATCCGTAATGTTCAGTGGTGCTAGTAGTCCGACTTACCCATACCTGTTTTTCACTGATAAAGAATTCAGTAGCATAATAGCCGGAGTTATTAAAAGCCGTTGAACCATTCTGGAAATGCAGATAAGCATAGGCATGCTCATCTTTGATGTAGATCTTAGCAGTGGCATTAGTTGTCAAAGTATTAAGGGTTAAGCCAATGATTTTGAGCTTAACAGATAAGCTGCCGCTGATTTCAAAGTAATTGTTTTCGGTCGTATCAATTAAGCAATCCGATAAGGTACTAAAGCCATCCAAGTCAACAAAAGTAACATCGGAAGTAGCAACTTCAGGAACACTGACTTCAGCATATGATAATAAAGAAATTGTTGCATTGATAGTAGTTGTAGAAGTATCAATAGTCACTCCGTCACTTTCAGTTGAAGTCGAAGTAATGGTTGCAGCAACTGTTGCCTTAGTAATGGCTTTATTGGTAGCATCATAATAAAGAGTTATTGTATCAATATTTCCAGTAGTATCTGAAGAATCAAGCAGTTTGGCATCCACCATTAAAGTAATTGAGGAATCGGTGATTTCAACTTTCTTGATATAAGGATAAGTCAAAAGAATCGAAGGATTGCCGTTCTTGATGCAATCAGTGATTGGCATACCAGTGGAGGTGCTGTTTAAGTTTTTCAAATAACGGAATAAAAGGTTCTGATCACTAGTAACTGAAGATAAATTAGAGTAGACTTCATCAACCGTGTTCCGCTTCATCTTCAGATGCATCTTGTCATTATAATCAGCATATAACTGGCCAGCCGAATAATCGTAAGTGAAGTCAACCTTATGGTCGGCGTTAGCAGAGCCACTATTCAATGAAGGCATATTCAAGGTGAGAGAGCCATACATCGAAGGAAGGTTTACTTTCTTGGTGTCATCGGCGTTGGTAGTAATTAAATCGGTGCCATTTAAGGAAGTGGCATCAACAGCTGCCGATCCTGTTATTCCATAGGTTTTGTCTCCACTAGTTAAAGAAGCCGAGACACCAATACCATATTTATCCGTCTGGAAATTCGGAAGGTTATAGAAGGATTGCAGTAATTCGCCAGCTTTATTTATCGGAGTATACAAAGCCTTAGCAGTGTCGGTCAACTTGTAAGCATCAGAATAATCTTTCAGAGTAAGATCAAAAGTAAAAGGCTTGCTATCAATTGAGCAAGAAACTTCAATTTTCTTATAGGACAAATCATTGCTATTCAAAGTTAAGGTAATAGCAGAAACCTTGGATAAGTAAGTTGTGCCTTCCAATACATAAGGAACATTCAAAACCACAACTATTTTGCTGGCATCAGTATTGTCCTTATCAACAGAAATAATGGACTTCAAGGCTGAAATCAAATAGCCTTTCTTCATCGTCTCCAAGTCTGTTTTTAGATTAGTGCTGTTCTTGATTTCATTGATTACATCATCCATGGTCTTTAAGGCGGTTCCTGAAGACTCAGCATGAGAAGTCAAAGCATCATTGATAGCTCCAAAGCCCGAATCGGCTAAAGAGTTCTTGAAGATATCTTCATAGGTGTTGTTGCCGTATCCGACATACAAGGTCGTATCCTGATAATAGGCGTTGACATAACTTGTGCAAGTCTCATTGACAGTATTAAGGCTAAGATGATAATCTCCGCCTTTAAGCGAAGTAGTCAAATCATCAAAGGAAGTAACAGAGGATAAGTCGGCATCGATTTCACCGCTTGCCACATACTGATAATCGTCGGTGTAAGTAAGGGAATAAGAAGCCGAAACCTGTTTAGACTTAACTAAGTCGGAAACCGTCTTAATCAAAGGAGCGGTGCCTGAATAGTCTTTGTAGCTTGTAGAATCAGGAACAGTAATACTAGTAAAGTCAGAAACCTTTATAGTGGTATTGAGACTATAGTTCTGATATTGAAGATTATTTAATGTGATGTCTTTGATTCCAGTCGAATCCAAATCCAAAGCTAGAGTGATTTCATAATCACCTAAATTAAAGGCAGCAGCATTAATAACCATGGTGAAGCCTTGTGCCTCATCATACTTAAAGGACTTAATGAAATTCTTATAGCCGGAATAATCACCTTTTAATAAAGAAGTGAAATCACAGGTTCCTAAAACTGTAGTCATAAGACTGGCAAACTGATCATAGCCTTTTTCATCGCTTGCCTGGGATATATAGTCAAAGACTTCACTTAAAGAGGAATTGCTTACTCGTCCTTTGAATTGATCGTTCAAAGCTAAATAAATGGTATCGTTGCCATAATAAGCGTTGATCTGATCCAGTAAAGTGTTGGAATCATTGTCATGAGTCAGGCTGAGATTATAGATGCCTTTAGTTAAGTCCTTCTCAACCTTGCTGCAGTCTCCCTGAACCAATCCCGTCAAAGAAGAAACATTCTTGTTAGGGTCAGTCAAAGTAGCTGACAAAGAAAAATCAGCCTGTTTCTTATCGGCGACTTTCATCAAGGTGGCAAGAATCGAATCAGAGGCATTATCCAGATTCTGATAATCAGAAATGTCAGGTGCAACATAAGAGCCAGTGTCATTGACCTTAAGGCTTCCATCAAAGGCAATGGTCACTCCCGAAGAGAAGCTAAGAGGAGTGTTGGCTTTAAGACTCGAAAGATTATCATTAGAATCAGTAACTAAGACAATATCAATGTCAGAAGCCGTAATTGATCCAATCGTAATAGGATCAAGAGTGATTTCATAGTCGTATCCGCCATTGGAATTAGTCTTGGAATTAGCAAATGTGGCATCAAAACTAGTTTGAATTTTATTAATAAAAGTTGAGGTATCAAAGCCGGCTAAGGAAGAGGAGACATCAGGAACAGCAATGCTAAGTGAATCCAGAACTTTGAAGATACCGGATACCGTATCCGTTATTTTCAAAGAATAAGCTAAGTCATTGTATCTGACATAAGCTCTTCCAGTGCTATCAAAAGTCAGGTTAAGTTTTTCATCAATTTGGCAATACTTGACTTCTAAAGCCGAAGTGAAGTTCAAATCCATCGTATTGGCATTGGTCATATCCAGGATGAAATCAGAGAAAATTAAATTAAGAGGATCAGAAGCAGTCGGGGTGATAGTCAAAGTAAAAGAAGGAAGCGAAATGCTTTCACAGGTCAGTAAATGATTAACCATTCTTGAGAAAGAGTTATCAGGTCCTTCATCAAGTGAAGGCATAGAAGGGGTGATTTCACTACTGGAGTTGTCATCATTAATGACTTCATTCTGCTTGGTCGCCGAATTGATAGTCATTGGAAAAGCTTCAGTTAAGGCTGAAAACATTACTGCGATTGCTAACGAATAAGTCAATTGTTTTTTAACCATATGAAGCATTTGCTTACCTTTCTAACCTCAATCACTTCTAAACAAATCAACCAATAAACGAGAATTGGGGTCCCGTCAAAAGGACAGGACCCCTATAAATTGTTTTAAGCCTGATAGAAGAAAACAGAAGAGGCATCATAAGTGGAGAAGTAAGTCTTAGCTGCAGCCGAGTTATCGTCAACAGTGTAGTTGTTGGTAATACCCATCCAAGTCTGAGTAGTAAAGTTACCGATGGAATTGATGGCATAACTAGGCTTTGAACTATAAGCCGAGTAAGAATCAATGAAGTTATAGTAGCGACTCATCTGACTGGCCTTGGCTTCATCGGAAGTAACATGAGCTAACTGCTTGAGAGTGAATCGAGTGGAGACGCTAGCCGTTAAGGCATTATAAGCATTGATGGAAGTGGATAACTGAACAGCATAGAAAGGAGTGTAATCCTTATCATTAGTGTAAGTGACGTATCCCAAAGTGATATTAGTGTTGTTGAAGGTAATGTCACTACCTAAAGAAAGAATACTGCCTAAGTCAATGTCCAAACCGAAGATTTGCTTGTCTTTGTTCAGTTTGGCAGAAGTGATGAGCTTTGAGAAATCATCACTGACAGTAACAGAGGAAGACGAACTTGAAGAAGATGAAGAGCTAGTAGACATGGCTTTGTAGACATTAGCTAAGGCAACCTTACCAAAGTTCAGATCACCAATATCAAGAACATAATCCAATGCATAATAGACAATGTTGCTGCTGATGTTAGTAGCTGTAGTCTTATAAACCTCAGAAGTAATCTTATCAGTAGTGCCGGTAGTTCCCTTATTCTTGGTTTGGCAGACATAGATGCTGTCATCCTGAATGAAGAACTCAGTGCAGTAGAATCCGCTATCAGTTAAGGCTTTGTTGCCATTATTGAAGCTGAGGTAGACGCTGACATTCTGGTCTCCGATATAGACCTTAGCAGTCACATAGGTAGAAATCAAAGAGAGGTTAAGGTACTTCAGGGCAACGGCATTGACATTGACATTGCCTTCTAAGTCAAAGAAATTGTTTTCAGTAGTATCAAGTCCGCAGGCCACCAAAGTTGAGAAGCTATCCATATCGATGAAACTATCTTTGGTTTCAGAAGTATAAGCAGTCATAGTCGGAGCAGTGACTTCTTCATAGGTCTTCTTAGTGATGTTGGCTTTGATGTTCATACCCTTATAGGTAGCATCAAGACTTAATCCAGTAATATGGCAGTTGACATTATCATAGGTGACTTTGATCGTATCGGTTGAACCAGTCGTATCTTCACTATTTAGAAGTCGGCCATCGACTGTCAAAGAGATATAGGTATCAGCAATGTCAATCTTCTGAATATAAGGTTCAGCTAATAGAGTGGAATAATTCTTATTTGTGATAGCATCACTAATCGGCATACTGTTAGAAACGGAGTTGAGATTATTCAAATACTTATAGAGGAGATTCTGCTGATCAGCTTTAGCAGTCTCGACCTGGGAATAGATGTCAGAGACAGTCGAAGAATGCATCATGATGTGCATCGTATCATTGTATTCAGCAATGAACTGGCCATCTAAATCAGTGTCATTCTGATAGGAGAAATCAATATTCTGCTTAGCAAGCTTGCTGCTATCCGATAAAGAAGGTGTATTTAAGGCAAGGTTTCCATAGACCACCGGGCTCTTAGTGTCGGTGATATCAATAGCGGCCGCACCAGTAGTGGAAACAATGGTGGAGTCATCCTTAGTCAGACTGGCATTGACTCCGATGCCAAACTTGGTATAGTCGCCCTGTAAGTTATAGAACGACTGCAATAACTCAGAAGCATAGTTGATAGGAGTATAGGCAGCAATCTGGTCACTAGTTAAGGTGTAACTAGTCTTTACATAATCTAAGAATGACAGCGTAAAGGAAATGGAATTAGTGCCATTAATAGCGGAAGTAACGGCAATAGAGGAAATTGATTTATCATCAGTGTTGACGGTCAAAGTAATAGCACCGATCTTGCTAGCATAGCTGGTGCCTTCTAAAATCTTAGGAACATCGACTGAGACGATAAGCTTATTGGCATCCTTATTATCCTTATCGATTGATAAGAAGCCGGAGATTCCAGAAACATATCCTTGCTTAAGCTGACTAATGGCGGTCTTAAAGGATGTGCTCTTAATCATCGAATCCAGAATACTATCCATAGAAGTAAGAGATTCATCACCAGTGGAAGTCTCTTTCTTGATGACATCAGCCATCTTACCAATGGAAGTATCGGTTAAGCTGTTCTTAAAGACAGCGTTAGTTCCACCGTTATCATATCCAAAATACAAAGACTTGTTTTGGTAGTTCATATTCAAGGCATGAGTAGTATTGCCGACAGTAGTATTAAAGGATAACTGATAATTGCCGTTATCAATAGTCGTAGATAAAGCGTCAAAGGAAGTAACAGCACTTAAATCAGCGGCAATAGTTCCACCGGCAGCATAGGAATCAGAACCAGAAGTATAAGTTAAAGCATACTTGCAGGCCACCTGCTTGGAAGAAATGACATTGGAAATAGTTGAGAAAATCGGAGCAATAGCGGAATAATTCTTATAGTCATCCGGAGTGACGCTGGCAATAGAAGTGAAGTCATCAGGAGACAAGGCAATGTTCAAAGTCAGAGACTGATACTTGAGATTATTGACTTCAATAGAAGTGATCTTCTTATTGGTCTCATCAAGATTGACTTTGATTTCAATCTGATAATCTCCTAAGCCAAAGGCTTTGGCATTAAGAGTCATATCAAAGCCAGTGTTTTCAGTATAAGTAAAGGAACTTAAGAAATTCTTATAGACAGAATAATCACCACTTAATAAGGTAGTCAAATCGCATTTTCCTAAGACATTAGTGAGTTCATCAGTGACTCCCTTATAGGAGCTGTTTCCAGTAGCAGAAGACAAAGAATCAAAGACATTGGACAAAGTCGTGTTTTGAACCTTGCCCTTGAATAAATCATCTAATTGAATATAAGTTGTTTCATTGGAATAGGTTACATTGATATTATCAGAAACAGTAGCATCTGTTGCTTTGTCAGCATGAGTCAAGGATAGAGCATATTTGCCCTTAGTCAAATCATTGTCGACACCAGAAACATCAGCCTGCATTAATCCGTTAATGACATGGTCATTAGTGCCGTCATTCAAGGAAATGGCAATTCCGACATTGGTCTTCTTCTCACCGACGATTTTAGCAACAGTGGAAAGAATTGAAGAGGTAGCATTAGTCAAATCCTGATACTTTTTAGTATCGACTTTAGTATAAGTACTCTCCTCTAAGAAATTGCAGGTAGCATTTAAGCCTAAAGACATGCCATTAGAAACCGTGATATCCTTAGCAGTATTGACGGCAACTAGATTGTCCGATCCATCCAAATCAAGAACGACATCAATGTTGCTGATGGTCGTGCTTCCAATAGTCAAAGGATCTAAAGCAATGGTGTAACTGACTCCACCATAATTGTTGCTGGTCTCACTGCTAGCAATGTTATCAGCCGCACTCTGAGCTGAAGAAATGACACTGCTTAAATCGACATCGCTCCCACTAGCTACATTAGGAATGCTGACTCCGCAAGCCTGGATCATCGATATGAATCCAGAAACAGTGGTAGGAGCCGAGAAGGAATAATAATGATCATAATAAATGACATAAGCATAACCACTGTCCTCAAAGTTCAAATGCAGGGTCTCATCAATTGAGGATCCGTATTTGACTTCCAAGCCAGTCTCAAAATTGATATCCAAAGTCGTAGCATTAGCTAAATCAACAGATAAATTAGTGAAATTAAGATAGATAGGATCAGTCGATGCCGTATCTAGGGTGACATCTAACTCTGGAAATTGGATCTCACCGATAGTCAATAGCTTATTGACCATTCTTGAGAAAGAATTATCGGTAGTGGGAATTTCCGGAATTTCTGGAGTGACGGCAGATCCGTCATTGTTCTCATCATTACCGTTGTTGACATCATTGCCGGAAGCATTTGAAGCAACACCACAGGAGAAATAAACAGCTGTTCCGGATATACCAAGCGACATCAGAGAAACTAATGTATAAATTAACGGTTTCTTCATTTTATATTACCCTTTTTAATGTTTTTCTTTTAAGCAGTGGGGAAGAGCTTGTAGCCGACAAAATCCGTATCGCCTATTTCGGGAATCTTAACTTCGACGTCATTGAAGGTAGGAGTACTGCCTTGGAAGTAATATTGAGTGAAAGTGGCTTCAGCAGTGGAATTCAGAATGCCTTTGACATTGACCGTGTAGCTATCCGTGAAGGTTGAAGAGACCAAGTTAAGTTCCTTATCGACTTGGAAGCTGATGGTTGACGCAGAGAAGCTAGGATAGGTGCCAAGACCGCCAGTTGCCTTCATCTGAACCGAATATTTGAAGGTGGCCTTGTTGGGAACTAAGACCGCCGTCAATAAGTAGCCAGCGTCGTTTTCTTCAATTGTTGAAGAACTAACCGTGTTAGGACCAATGTCATAGATGATGACATCATTGACTAGATGCTTTGTTGAATCACTGGAGGCTTTATAGGTGGCATAGTCATAAGACAGGTAACGATCAGTGATTGGGTAGTCGCTCGAATAGTCCTGAGTAGTCGCATAGTAGTAAGGCCGAATGAGTTTACCGTATGTCTGAATATACTGATCATAAGTTAACTCACTGCTAGTAGGGTTTGAAGTCCAGTCATCAGCGGTCTGACAGTTGTAAGCAACTACTTTGCCATCGTATTGGTCATAATTACGATCGGCTGTATGAACAAAGGATGAAGAGGAGATATTCTGTCTGAAAGTCTCAGTTGGTGTTGCAAAGGTTCCGGATTCAATTGTCTGGGTAACACCGGAAGAGACCACACTGCCTTTTCCAATGATCAGTGAATACTGTTTTTGGGAGAAGCTGGATAAGCAGTAGTTGATCAAGGAATAAGCGGTATCTTTGTAATCAGCAGTCAAAGTTCCTTTATCAATAGCGAAATTAACTTCAATGGTAGTCGGAACCTTGCCATAATTGACTCCGTTATAAGCATTGGTTCCAGTAGGATGAAGCATACCAAAAAGGAAATAGCCGCCAAAGCCGCCAATAGTGGCAAAGCAGACAGCGAAGACACAGGAAACAATGATGGACTTCTTAGTAGCAGGAGTCATCTTCTTGTGAGTCTTCTTATTTGTTTGGTTATCGATCTGAGCGATAACTGGTTCTTTTTCTTTTTTGTCTTCCATAATGAAAAATAATTCACCCCTTAACGAGTGAAAATATACCGATAGTTACAAACTATGTCAATTGTTGTGTTTACAAACTATTCAAACTGAATATGTTATTTTAATAAATATTTTTTAGTGAAAATAATTGCGATTAAAAACAATGCTATTTTTTGACAATTAATCGATTTTTGTGCATTTTTTAGATGAAAACTGCGAAACTTTTCGTAAGCAAAAAACAGTAACAAAAAAGCAAATGCAACCTCTAAAAAGAACTATTTTTTTCTGTTTTAAAGTCTTATGTGGTTGCTCCTAGTAAACATCGGCTTTGACGCCAAGTCCTTGTAGATCAAAAGGTGCTGGCTTTGATTCAGCAGCATTAAAAATTCCAAAACGCAATTTCAGACTGTTCTTCATTCAGCAATGAACACCATTGTCTAATAAAAAACTGCTACCGGTTTTACCTCAGTAGCAGTCAATGATTCAAAGAAACCGATTATTACTTGCTGACTTTATCAGTCGGCTTATTAGCAGGAACTTCAACGCTCTTGCTAGTATCATCAGCCATCAGAATACGCATTCTTTCTTCATAACGCTTCTGCTGGGCATCTTTTTCGGAAGCCTTAGAAGAATAGGCATAGATAGCAATCAGGAAGCCAATCATGCCAACTACCATGAAGCCGGTCCCGACTAAACGGAAATCAGCAACACCCGAGCCGCCAAAGGCAGCAGCCAAGCCCTTCTGAGCACTGTATAAAGGATTAGTGGAAAGATTTCCGACATTATAGGCACAGACTCCTAAAATAGCCAGAACCAATCCCGTGATCCAAATGACGGCAAAAATCGAATACCAGACAATCTCCGATACAAACAGAGTGCGATGTTTTTCTTTCTTAACCTGAGGTTCAACAGTAGCGGTATTCATTACTTGTTCTCCTTTTCAGTTTCCGGCTTGACATCACCAGAAGAGGCAGCTTTTTCGGCTTCAGCCTTCTTCAGTTCTGCCTGCTTAGCCATCATCTCAGCCTGATACTTGTTCATTTCTTCACCCATCTTCATGAACTGATTGTTCAAAGGCTGCTGAGTGGCAGAAATAATCTTATCAAAATAAGCATCAAAGATCTTGAAGAAAGCATTGATATCGGTGGTCTTCTTCTTACCGGAGAAGATTTCGCAGTCATTATAGACCTGCTGACGGGCATATTTGAAATCTTCATTGTCGTTATAGGTATTGAGAGCATTAACCATATCCTGGTTGAGTTCATGGAATTCGTTCTCAACCATACGGAAGGAAGGATCATTTCGAACATTGAATTCCGGATCAGTCTTCGGATTGATTCCGCCGTGATCCTTCGAATAAGCCTTGGCATAAGTATTAGCCGTATCATTTAATTCCACGAACTTACGGGAAATCAAGATGCAGCTGATCTTACCGGCAAATGAATGATAATAAAGCATGTCATTGGCAACTAAGGCTTCAAATTCCGGCTCCAGCTTGTTGTCCTTCTTCAGGAAATCGCAAGCAGATTTGATGAAGGCTTCAAGATAAGCTCTCAGTTTGACAATATTCGTGAATAGTTCGACAATCAGCGAAGATTCAACATTGACTTTGTTCTGTAAGTCAACTGTGACGATTCGGCCAGGTTCTCCATAAACATCATCAATGAAATAACCCATTTCATCCTGAAGTTCTTTGCCGCTAGGACCGTTAGCATGGCAGTTCATATCAAAGGGAGTGCCTTTAGCAGTCAAAGCCTTTAAGGCATTGGCACGGCTCTTTCTTTCTTCAAGACTGAAACCGTTAGCATCTCTAGGAGGTAAGCAATACCACAAAGAGGCTTCAACAATTCGGCCAATAGTCACAATCGTCAAGACATTTCTTTCTTCGTCGTTCATATGGATATCCTCGTTATTTTTGAAAACACACTATACACAATAATTAATTATATACAATAGTGTGCTTTTTTCAAAACTTTAATTTGTAGTCTTCAACTTATCAGTGCTTAAAAGCGACTGATCAGCAATATATTTATCTAAATCAGCGATTCTGTCAATTACATGATTGGCTTGTTTCTTCAACCAGTCAGGAGAATGAGACATGCAGAAGGAATGAGGAAAATCCCGGAACAGAGAATAATCATTGCCACTGTCGCCGCAGACAATGACCTCATTGATATCATAGCCTTTATCCTGACAGTATTTCTTAAGTCCGGAGCCTTTGTCGACTCCCGGAGCCGTAATCTCTAAGGCGTTGTCGGATAAAGCCACGGTGAAATAGTTTCCAAACTGCTCTTTGACAGTCAGATAAATCTCACTGGCCTTCTTTTTGGCTGATTCTCCGATTCCAAAGGCAATCAGCAGTTTGTAATTGTTGGTGTTAGATAACTTGTTGAGGAAGCTATTGCCTTCATGAATTAGGTTTTCAGAATAGAAGCCATTAGTCTTATTGACGACACCGATCATAAAAATCAAAAAGCGGCTGATATCGGAATAGGAAACATAAATCGGGTCCTGATCATCGAATAGCATCCAAGATAAAGCCCCATATGCATGTCTTAAACGGACATAGAGCTCTAACAGTTTCTTCCGATCAAGAGGAGTACGATCAGAGATTTTATTGTTTTCATCCACAACATAAGCACCATTGCAGCCCACCAAAGTAATCTGATGATGAAGGGCTTTTTCAACTTTTTTCTTAATCCGTGTGCTTCTTCCGGAAGCTAACAAAAGCTCCCCACCAGAAGCCATGAATTTCTTCAAAAGCTTCTTGTTTTGGTAAGGTATGCCGGTAATGACACGTTTAGGATAGAACAGGGTGCCATCCAAATCAGTAGCAATAAGTTTGATCATTAAGTAATATTCTAACTCTACTTTCAGCTAGAAAGAAGAACACAAAAAGCAAAAGAGATACTTTAAGGCTTTGATTTTAAAAACGGCCACCTTTTTAGGGGTGGCCAAGAAAATCACTTCTCGAGTTCGATCAAGCCGTAGCCATGATCTTCACGTTCATAGAGAACATTGACAAGACCGGTCGAAGAATCCAAATAGATGAAGAAGGAATGTCCTAAGGCATCCATTCTAGCCAAAGCTTCATCAACATCCATCGGAGCTAAGCTGAGTTTCTTTCTCTTAACAATCTCGAAGTTTTTCTCAGCTTCATCATCAGCGGCAATCTGCTCCATCAGAATGTTGTTGCAAAGTGACTGCTTCTTATTAGCCTTTTCAATCTGCGTCTTGGCTTTACGCATCTGACGCTCAAGCTTTTCACAAAGCAAGTCTAAGGCTACATAGAAGTCATCTTCAATGTCACGTGCACGTAATGTAAACCCATCAGTCGTAATAGCTGCTTCAACGGATTTCTTACCCTGAACAACCGTAATGGTGGTGACACAATTGACTTCACCCGTGGAACGGAAATAATGCTCGAATTTGCCCAGTTTCATCTCGCAAGCATCCTTCATGGAAGGAGTCAGACGAACGTCTTTGCACACAAATTGGAATTTCATAATTGATGGTTCCTTTCTATTCCTATTTCTATTATAAACAAAAAAAGGTCTAGTTTAAACCCCTTTCAAAAAAGAAAGTACTTTCACGCCTTTATCGATTAGATAAAGGCACTTAAGCGCTTTCTTTTTAAGAAATATTCAAAGCTTTAATCGAATTTCAGTCCAGTTTGATTTCATCAGCTAGATTCCATTTGGTTCGATCAATGATTTTGATCTTGCCGATAGTTGTATCCTTCAAGACTTCGCCACCTTCTTTATGATAGAATTCAATCATTTTGATGGCATCAAGAGAGATGATTTCACCAGGGATGACAATCGGGATTCCTGGCGGATAGGCCATCACCGTCTCGCCGGATATTTCACCGACGGAATCCTTTAACGAGACAATGAGATTAGGAGCATCATAGCCTTCCCTTGGTGGGACTAAGGCTTTCGAATAAGAATAGTTGTAGGAGGGAATCTTTCTGGTGCCTTTTTCTTTATAGTATTTCTTAGATAATATCTTTAAGCCATTGATGAGATTAAGAATATGCTGTTTAGTGGTGCCAGGTCCAACAAGAGCTAAGATAACAGATACTTCACCTAATTCAACCTGCACATTAGCGACTTTCCTTAATTCCTTGTAGACATCATATCCGTATAATCCAAGTCCGGTGACCTGAATGACAAGCTTCGTTTCATCAGTACTGAAGACACCCGAATTATCCTGTTCTTTGATATATTCTCTTCCATAGACATGGACACCAGGAATCTTATTGATTTCTTTTCTGGCAAAGGCCGCTAAAGCAAGGCAACGGTCAAGAATCTTCTCTCCGTGAACAGCCATTTCTTTTCTGGC
>JBAXZY010000011.1:0-28435 GCA_041670045.1 Bacilli bacterium
AAACAAATTGTTTGCTTATTAAGTAATTATCTACCTAATGTTGTCACTTTTTTATAACTTACCAACTCTTTGAATGTAGGCGCGGTTCAATTTTGGAAAAGGTGGATCATATATGATAAAAATCGCAATCATTGAAGATGAAGAAGAAACCCAGCAGAATTTAAGCGAGTCTCTGACTCGTTATTTTTCTGAGAATAAAGAAGAGTTCTCAATAGATATTTTTGGGGATGCATTAAAGGTGATTAACAGTTATAAACCAATTTATAGTGTCATATTTATGGATATTAATCTTCCATACATGAATGGAATGGATGCTGCCGAGCAAATAAGAAAGGTAGATAGTCAAGTAATGATTATCTTTATTACCTCTTTAGCTCAATATGCCGTTAAAGGTTATAAGGTCAACGCTTTCGACTTTATTGTAAAGCCATTTAATTACTATACTTTGTCAATGACTTTGAATAGGGCCCTTCCTCTTTTAGAAATAAAAGGGAAAAGCATTTCAATTAAGACCAGTCAATCAACTTTAAAAGTTGTTTACTTGAACGATCTTCTATATATTGAAGTTGCTAACCATACACTATATTTCCATACCTTATCAAAAATAACATCTTCTACTGATACTCTTGAGCATTTCAAGGACGAACTCATGGGATCAAATTTTGTTTTATGCAATAGATGCTACCTAGTGAATCTAAAATTTGTGAATGGAATTGATCATAATGAGGTTTTAGTTGGAAAAGACCGCCTCTTAATATCCAGAACCAGAAAGAAAGAGTTTACCGCTTCACTTAATTTATATTTGAATACAGGGGGAGAAAAATAACGAATACCTTTTCAAACTTGTCGTTCTATAAAGTTCTTTTCATGGTCGAAATATTGTCGGCTATGTACATCTTTACTTGGAATCGGCCAAAAAGAAGCCATCCTCTTTTAAGATACTCAATATCAATTGTTGTTTGCCTATTAGTAACTTTCTTCTTCCCCGTGTTTGAATCCGTTTCTTTCACTTGGTGGTATTTATCAGCCATGTTTTTTGTTTTGTTTTTACTAGCTTGTGGTTCAATGATTTTTATTTTTGAAATGCCTTGGCGGCAATTGTTTTTCTTTGCTATAGTCTCCTATACAGCACAGCATTTCTCTTATCAAATTTATTCAATCTTCGGATTATTGACTGGATTAACAAGTTCTCTTGGTAATTCTTATAGCAGCGATATATTCACTTCGACTGACGCAGTTATTATATTCCTGCAAATGTTATCCACATTTGTCATTTACTCTATGTCCTACACTACCATTTATATTGTCTTCATTTCTAAGATTTTGAAGAGTGATTTCAAATTCAAATATTCACAGATTTTATTTATTTCGGCCATTATTCTTTTAATAGATATCATCATTAATGCAGTAGTCGTATACAATGCAAAGGACTTATCTTTATTAATTCAGATCATCTTCTGTATTTCAAGTGTGGCTAATTGCTTTGTGGTCTTTTTCCTCTTATATTACGTTTTAGATGTTAGAAAATTAACAAATGATTTAGATGTGAATGCCATATTGCTTAGAGATGCCGAAGAAAAATACCGGCAAATGAAAGACAACGTTGATCTTATCAACGTAAAATGCCATGATTTGAAGCATCAAATCCGAACACTAGGAACAAAAAGCAACCTCAGCAATGATACTATCAATGATATGGAAAATGCCATTCAGATTTATGACTCCAATATGCATACTGGAAACAATGCCTTGGATTTAATTTTGGTAGAAAAGAAATTATCCTGCCAAAAGTTCAACATCAATTTAAAATGCTATGCCGATGGTTCAAAATTGAATTTTATGTCCGACAGTGACTTATATAGTTTATTCGGTAATGCTATCGATAATGCCGTAGAAGCTGTAGCCAAAATCGATAATCCTGAGAAAAGAACAGTCAATGTTATTGTTAAAAACACTAATCATTTCATCTCAGTTATGGTAGAAAACTACTACAAAGGCAGCCTGAAATACAATTCCGATGGCTTGCCAATCACAACTAAAGAAAACAATGGGTACCACGGCTTTGGTGTCAAATCAATTAAGATCATTGTCGATAAATATCAGGGCACTTGCAATATTCGAACAAATAATGGAATCTTCTCTTTAGCAATTACCTTCCCGGAGAAAGAACAATCTATGGCTGATTAAGCAGATGATACTTTTCTTTCTCAAGTTCCTTCTTGAGATAAAAACCGGTATAACTTTCTTTGCAGTTAACAATCTCTTCCGGGGTGCCTTCAAATACCAGATTTCCGCCTTTGTCTCCGCCTTCCGGACCTAAATCAATCAAATAATCAGCGCATTTAACAACATCCAGGTTGTGTTCAATGACCACAACCGTATTTCCACTATCAGTCAAACGGTTTAAAACCGTAATCAGTCTCTTAATATCATCCGGATGCAAACCAGTAGTCGGTTCATCCAAAATATAAAGAGTCTTTCCATCCGAAGATCTCTCTAATTCATAAGCTAACTTGACTCTCTGAGCTTCACCTCCTGACAAAGTAGTAGAAGGCTGACCTAGTTTCATATAGCCAAGACCGACATCAACCAAAGTCTGTAGTTTCTTTTTGATCTGGGGATAAGCAGCGAAGAAAGCAAGGCTTTCTTCCGCTCGCATATCCAAAACATCAGCAATGCTCTTGCCTTTGTATTTGATAGCTAAGACATCATCCGTGTATCTCTTGCCATGGCAGACATCACAAGTGACATAGACATCCGGTAAGAAATTCATCGATATCCGCTTCACTCCGCCGCCTTGGCAGGCTTCGCATCTTCCTCCAGGCATATTGAAAGAGAACATTGACTTACCCATCCCCTTAATTCGAGCTTCCTGAGTCTGAGCAAAGACGTCTCGGATATCATCAAAGACTTTAATGTAAGTAGCAGGATTACTTCTTGTGGTTCTGCCAATAGGTTCCTGAGAAACACTGATTACTTTACTGATGGATTTAATGTTCTCAATACTGTCACAGTACTGGGAATCACCATCTTTAAAACCTAATTCATCACGGACCGTCTGATAAAGAACTTCATCAACCAGAGAGGATTTACCAGATCCGGAAACACCAGTCACACAAGTAAAACAGCCAAGAGGTATAGTGACATCAATATTCTTCAAGTTATGGCAATGGGCTTTATGGATGATCAAGGCTTTCCGATATGTTCTTCTCATCGGTGGAATCGGAATTGATTTTCTTCCAGTCAGATAATCAGCCGTCAAGGAATCCTTGCAGTTCATCAATTCCTTAGGTGTACCGCTGAAAATGACTTTCCCGCCATGATCACCAGCACCAGGGCCGATATCAACCACATAATCAGCAGCTAAAATGGTATCTTCGTCATGTTCAACCACAATCAAGGAATTGCCTAAATCCCTCATTTCCTTAAGAGTGGCAATAAGCCGATCATTGTCCCTTTGATGAAGACCAATTGATGGTTCATCAAGAACATATAAAACACCTGTCAGTTTAGAACCGATTTGGGTAGCTAGACGAATACGCTGACTTTCACCGCCTGAAAGAGTACTGGCTTCTCTAGAAAGAGTTAAGTAATCAAGACCGACATCAATCAAAAACTTCAAGCGGTTCTTGATCTCCGTAATGATTAAGTCAGCAATCTTCTTCTGCATCGGAGTCAAAACTAAGGTATTCAGGAAGTTATAGATGTTTTCTAAGCTTAAGGAACAAAGCTGATGAATATTCAATCCCCCGATTTTAACTGATAAGACTTCCTTATTAAGTCTTGCACCATGGCAAGTCGGGCATTCTTTTTCTGACATGAAGGAGCCATAGTACTGTTTCATGAAATCTGATTTGGTCGTCATATAAAGACGATCAATTCTGGCTTTAAGTCCTTCAGTCACAAACTTATTAAGCTTTGAGCCATTCTGAGTCTCATAAACATAGTTCACCGGTTCCGGTGGACCATAAATAATAATCTGTTTCTGTCTTTCGCTGAGTCTGTTAAAGGGAGTCTTGGTAGAGATACCATACTTATCTAAGACCGCATAGAAATCGTTCCATTCAATCGTTTCATGATTGTGCTTAGGAAGACAGCCAATAGCACCATCATCAATGGATTTAGTCGGATCCGAAATCATCAAATTAGGATCAGCCTCAATCTTGACACCTAAACCATTACAGTCCGGGCAGCAGCCAAGAGGATTGTTGAAAGAGAAAAGCCTTGGCTCAAGGGGAGGAACGGTAAAACCGCAGATAGGGCAGGACTGATGCTCCGAAAACAATTTGGACTTGCCATCAACATCAATCGTGACATAACCTTTAGCAAAATCAAGAGCAGTTCTTAATGAGTTGAATAAACGGTCATCATTCTCAGTTTTCAGCAAAATTCGATCAATAGCAAAGGAAATAGTGTGCTTGAAGTTCTTATCCAGAACCGGTATCTCTTCATATCTGGTCAAAGTCTTATCATCAATCACCGCCCGATTGAAACCGGCGGCAAAGAACTTCTGCATCGTTGCAACATGAGTTCCCTTTTCGTTTTGAACAACCGGCGCATAAACCGTTATTTTGCTGCCTTTCGGATTCTCTTTAATCGCATTAAAAATCTGCTGTAAGGAAGAAGCTTCAATCGGAATATTATGCTCAGGGCAGTAAGCTAAACCAATACGAGCATACAATAATCTTAAATAATCGTATATTTCCGTGACTGTTCCTACAGTTGAGCGAGGGTTATGGGAAGTAGTCTTCTGATCAATAGAAATAGCCGGGGAGAGGCCATCAATAGAATCCACATCCGGTTTAGAGAAGTTACCTAAAAACATTCGGGCATAACTGGATAAAGACTCCACATATCTTCTTTGGCCTTCAGCAAAAATCGTATCAAAAGCCAAAGTGGATTTACCGGATCCGGAAACACCGGAAAAGACCACTAAGGAATTCTTAGGAAGAGTCACATCGATATTTTTGAGGTTATTTTCTCTAGCCCCTTTAACGACAATATTATCCTTATAGTTTTCCATTGTGTATACCTAGTTTCCTGAGAACTAATTATAACTTTTTTTATAGTCTTTTCCTAGGAAAGCGCCTTAACTACAAAACAAAAATATAATTGGTAAAAAAACACTTGCCTTTGTTAAATAAAAGACCACAGAATCATAGAAAAACAGTCTTCAAAAATGGTTGAAAAAATTTGAATTATCCTTTGTTTAAGCCGATATATTTAATTTGAATAAAAAAACAAGTCGGGAATTGCCCCGACTTTTCGTAACTAGGAGGATACACTTCCTGTTAAATAATTAGCACCCTTAAACAGCATTTTGATTTTATGCTTATTAATTAGGTATTTCAATTATAAAAAAAGAAGCATTATTGTTTGATTGACAAACAATAAAAAAGAAAGGCATTGGATTATTTAATAAAAAATGGATGATAGAGGACAATTATGAAAATAGGTCATTAGAAAAGCTAAACGAAAGCAACGAAAAATATTGTCTTTACGTTTTTACTAAAACGTTAATTTTTTAATCTTTTTGCTGCTTTCAGATATTCAACAGTCCGTCTTTGAAAGTGTCTTTTTCTTCACCCTGGATAAGTGGTAAAACATAATCAATGAAGGCAGGGGTGATGTTGTCAAGAGAAGAGGAAATATACTCTTTCTTCAAAGGAACAGCAATATCAGCGATTTTTTCAACGGGGCAGGTATCATATCTGACTTGATAAGGTTTATCACTTACTCTCTTAATAATCACCATGAATCCGCTCTTACCTAAAGTCATTTCTTTTAATGCCTGATATCCCACTTGCTTGGCTTCATCGATATCAGTCTTCGAAGAAACAAAACTGCCGGCTCTTTGCATCAAAGAGATTTCAATGGCTCTGGTCTTATAGCCATCATCCATAAAGAGACTGGCTAAATAGCTAGCCACTCCACCCATCTGAGTATGACCAAAAGCATCTGATTGTTTATTGGCAGCCACAAAATTATTGTCCTTGTCGCGGATGCCTTCCGAAACCACGACAAGACAATGACCGGTCTTCATATATTTTTCTTCGGCTTTCTTCTTAGTTAAGATGACATCGAATGGAACTTCCGGAACGTAAATGAAATCCGGAGCATAACCCTTTAAAGAAGAAAGATAACTGCTGGCAGCTAAATAACCACAGTCTCTTCCCATCGTCTCAATGACATTGATGCGGCCTTTTTCATAGCTTTGATCATCAATAGCAATAGCAAGCGTGGCATTAGCAATGAACTTAGCAGAAGATCCATAACCTGGAGTATGATCCGAAACTGCTAGATCATTATCAATAGTCTTAGGAATTCCGGCTACCTGACAGGCATAATCGGAATGCTTAAGATAGTCGCTGATCTTCTTAACACTATCCATGGAATCATTTCCACCGTTAAGTAAAAGATAACGGATATTGTATTTCTTTAAAGTAGAAACAATTTTCTTAGCTTCTGAGGAATCATTTGCTTCAGGAAGCTTTTTTCTCAGGGAACCAAAATAAGCTCCAGGCCTGACATTCAGGTTAGGAAGCTTTGCTTCAATGACTTCTTCTAGGTGTCCGTTAAGTAAGCCGGTCACACCAAAATGAGAAACATATAATTTACTGTCATTTAAGAGTTCTTTCTTCGCTTGCAGCAATCCCAAAAAGGATGCATTGATAACGGAAGTCGGACCACCCGACTGCAAATAACAGATATTGCCTTTACTGCTTGTCTTCGTAATTGTCATAAGCATACTCCAATTCCTGTTTCGTCTTAACTAAAGTATAAGAAAGATTCTGGGTATATTGATAGCCTTCATCCTTCTGATGCTTAGATGAGAAGAAAGCTAAGCAGAGCAGCATAATGAAGAATCCAAACAAGCTAGCATAACCACTAATCTTCAGATACGGGGATTCATACTCTAAAACATAGGTGTGTTGACCTTTATCGGCTTCGAATCCGATGAATCCGCCTTGAGCCTTGTATTGAGTGACTTCCGTTAAATCATAGCCAGTAGAAGAAACAGAGCTAAGCGTCTTCTCATAAAGCTTCCAGCCATTCTGCTTAGGTAAGTTAACTACCATGAACTTATTAGCAGTGTAGTCAGTGGAGAAATCAATCTCGGAATTAGTTCTCTTGGTAATAGTCGGAGCACTTTCTTTAAGACTATCAATAGCTTCCTGATAATCTGAGTTACGTTGAATGTAGAGAGAGGGACGAGTATTGCTAGTTAAAGAAACCGGTGATTCCTTGCTGCCGGCTTTGATGATGCCGACTATCTTGCTGACTGGTCGATCAACATAGTAGCCATGAGCAGTCTTATAGTCGCTGTAGGAAGGCTGATCAATTGAGGTGATGCTTCCATCACTGGCAATAAACCGCCATTGAATGTTAAGGGTGCTCTTTACTGAGATATAAGAACCAGTAGTAGGATCACTTGGGTCAGCATCCGAACATAAAGTAGTCTCGTTGCCAGAACTATCAAGAGGAGTCAGAACGATCTTGCTGTTCCATAAGACATCACCAGTGTAATCACTGGAATAATTACCATCCAAACCCTTATGAGTATCATAGTTATACGCTAAGTCAGCTTGGGTAATACCGTTCAAGACTTCAAAAGGATGTTCACTTCTCCAAGTAGCTCTTAAGGCATTAATAGCAGTTTGTTGTGCCTCAGTAGCATTATCCGGATAGGCATAGTCACCAGTCCAGGAGAGATATTCACCGCTGGCATTATTAGCAGTAGATGGCCACCGGGAAGCATAGACTGTCGCTTTCAGTCTCTTCGATCCGGAATAGACCTCAATCGGATTAGAGGAGCCTTTCACATAATTAGTGGTCTGCAGATTGCTTTCATATAAGGAAGCGTTGGTATATACATTGCTATCACTGCTATAAGTATGAGTAACACCGTTAGCCGTAAAAGAACCGGTGGTGTATTTCTTTTCGCTAGCCACAGTGTTGTAATCATCCGTATCTAACATAGCTGCTCTTAATAAAGAATATTCATTGAAGTCTTCGTAACTGGAGTCAACCCAGTCAGCATTAATGACCGTGTCATAAGCAAAGAAGGTATCAATATAATTAGTGTTGACATATAAGTCTTTATTAGACTGCTCTAAGTAAGAAAGCAAATCATCGGAATAAGTAACACCTAATTTTTCTTTTTGCTCGTCAGTAAGTTTAAGCACATTCACGTAACCGTACGGAATATCATAGTCAGCGCCATAATAAACATATGGTCCTTTATCATCCGTGGTCTTAGGGACCAGATAATACTTTGTGCCTAAGAAAGTCTCTAGGTTCTCTCTTCTGTTGTGGATACCCATACTCCAGTTATGATAACTATAAGGAATACGGCTCTTGTCCAAGAAGTCCTGACAGGAATAAGCATAAACGGAATGAAAAGCTCCTAAACCGTTATAGCCTTCACGCATAGAAATATTGATATCTCCTCTGTCAGCTGTCGGGTTAAAGATACGATAAGAGTTATTATCCGTTTCACATTCCTTCAATAAGGAGACAATCTCCGTCTCTGTTGCAATATTAGTAGGGCCGCCAGCCATTGAATCAATGTTGGTAGTGCCTTGGAAAGTAATCGTTAAGTTAGCCATCACAATAATATCAATTGAGCACAAGGAAAAAATCACCTTTGAGAAGCCATTCTTATGGAAGAAAGGTCTCATTAAAGCAAAGCAGACCACCACCCAAACCATAGATCCAGGGATCAAAGCCATCTTCGTGCTCCAGCCCGAAGACGAGAAATAAGAAGGAACTAATTTGACTTCATAGATCATCAAATAGCAGGAGACAATATCCAGAATCATTACAATCACAAAAGCCAGATCAAGATAAGTTCTAGGTATATCTCTTCTTTTCTCTAAGGCTTCACAGTCAAAGACAATCATCCACGCAATCGGTAAAATAAAGTAACGGGCATAACCGACTGTGAATCCGGAGAAGAGATAGAAACCAATCGGCGAGAAAATCAGGAACAATACTAAGCAGAAGCCGATGATATGACCGACCTTCTTTTCTCTGAAGGACTGAATCAAAGAAACACAGAACAATAAGAGCATCGGAGTAGTCGCATATAAAGAAGCCGCAAAGTTATCATACCAGTAAACATTAAGCAAGTTGCTAGAGTAGCAATCATCAGCCATAAAGAGGAAATTCAACAAAGGCGTTACCTGATTATGCTGATGGTCACTAGGATACGTGAATAGATTTTTAAGCAGTTCTGAAAGACTAGTGGATGACTTCACCGTATCAAACCAGGAACCCGTTGAAGAGACTCGAGGCATACTTAAAGCCACTACCATGCCTGGAATCAAAGTAAAAGCACTCAAAAAGATACCTAAGAGAAAGCTAAAGATACCTAATCCCAAAACCGCCCAGTTTTCATTGAACGATCTTTGTTTCATTGTCTGGAGGAAACGGAAAATAGCGTAGAAGAAGCCCCCGATCATGAAGACGACAAAGAAGAAGTAACTAGTTAAGCCGTTTAAGAAGAAACCTACTAATAAGACTCGTGGGTCTCGCTTTTGAATGACATTTTCAATGCCAAGCAATATCAACGGTAAGAAAGCAACCGAATCAATGAAATGGAACCAGAGATAAGAGAAGGAATAGCCGGAGAAGGCAAAGCAGATAGCTCCGATTCTTCTAGTCTTAGTCGAGAATTTGAATGATCCTAGATACCAGTAGAAGAACATACCGGCTAAAGTCATCTTCAGAACAAACTCCAATCCCTCCAAGACTAGTAGCCAGTCACGTGGGAAAGGAAGCAATATCAGAAAGAATGGATCAAAGAGGTAGTAGAAGGAATTGGCGCCGATGTTATCGGCCCCTAAGAAATCGGAATAATCCCAGGTCGGAAAGACTCCGGTTTTAAAGAATTCATGCCAATCATCGTATCCGTTATAGAGGAAGGTCATCTCCTGAAGTGTGTAATCACCGCCTAATGGGACCGTGAAGTAATGAGTAATCCAAGTATATCCAAAGCAGAGAATCGAAATAACGAATAAAGCGTAGAAGGTCTTCATCAATTCAGAGGGATGGAAAAAAGTCTTTTTAAACCACTTTCCGAATTGGTTAAAAGCCTGGCTCAACTTAACACTGATTAACTGCGGGTTTAAACCGATATTTTCCATTTTTTAACTAGCAATATTAAAGCACGCCTGAAGCCCTAAAACAAACCTTGTTTCATATAAGCAATGATTTTCAACCATTTAATAACTAATGAACCGCCTTTTGATATACTTATTATATGCTGATAAACACTTTGCTGATAAAAGTCCGCTACTATCTTGACTCACTTTACTTCCCTCTTTCCATTGCTCTTTTAGCTTTTTTAACTTGGATTATGCCAGGCGGATTCGGCTGGATATTCGCTCTTCTATATTTTCTTCTCACTTTCTTGCCTTTACTGGATAAGCAAGGAAAGCCTTATATGCCGCTTCTTATCTGCTTACCTATTATAGTAAACAGTAAAATCAGTTTCGAAACTATGCCTCCTTTCTTCTATTTAATAGGAGCCGGAATCCTGCTATCCATGATTCTCTTCATCATTATCAGGAAACCTCGTTTCCAAAGAGGTGATCTCTCCATTGAAATGCTGCTGCTGTTCACCGTCTTCTTTATATCCTTCATGGTTGCCTCTGTTCAGCAAGGCAAAGTTGATAGTAACGGTCTCCTCTATCTGATTTCCTTGTTTGGCTGCGCTGCCATTTATATTATTTTCTCCACTGTCTTAGGACAGGGTGAAACCTTGTCCTATTTCAGTAAGACTGTGGCCTTCCTTTCTATGGCTATCTGTTTAGAAATACTGGTCTACCTTTTTAAAAACGGCTTCAGCATCGTCGGAATTGATTTTACCCTAGGCTGGTCCTACACCAGTCAGACCGCTAGCACCATCTTATGTCTCTCTCTTCCTTTCTATGCCATCTTGATTTCCTCCCACAAACCTTATTGGTTCATTGGTCAAGTCTTCACTATTGCCGGAATCATTTTCTTATCAGCCGATTCCGGTCTCTTATGTCTGATCCTAGGTATTATTCCTTTGATTCTCTTAACCTTTAACAGCTATAAGAAATACTATCCTTATATATGTCTAGGTCTGATTATCTTCATTGGTGTGACCTTTGGCTTGCTGTTAGGATTCAATGAACGCTTCAGCAGCCGTGTCCTAGTAGCCATTCAAAGTCTCAATCTTGGTAATGAACAGGCTATCTGGAGAAAAGACCTTTTTAGTAAAGCTATCTCTCTCTTTACCGCTAATCCCGTAATTGGATCCAGCTTCTTATCAATGACCAGTGAAAATGGAACCTTAATCTTAATGTCCAATACAGTATTGACAACCTTAGTAGGCGGAGGATCAATCGGATTAGTGGCTTTCCTCTTATTTGAAATTAAGAATTACTATACCTGCCTTAAAAAGAAGTCCCATGAGAAATGGCTGTTTTTCCTTTTCTTAATCTTCATTGAGTTAATCGGTCTGATAGATAACACCATCTATAACCTGATGATTCTCTTATTCTTCTTAATAGCTAATTCTTCCTATCAGATGTCTAACCGTCCAGCTGATGTCATTATCTATGATTCCTTCTATGAGAATTATAAAAAGCTGGATTAGTTTCAAGTTTATTTTTATTTCTTGCTTTAGCCTGATGAATTATTGCTATTTTTAAAAGGTCGTAATAAAAATCATAATTTTGGAAAACTATTCAAGTGTCCAAAAAGCCTTATTTCAGGGATTTTATTAGACACTTTCAGGTAAATTGAATGATATGTTGAAGCAAATGTTTATTGTTATAATTGATTTTAATTACATAGATTTGCAAGTGTAAAAAATAATTTTTAAAGACAGTTTTGAAGTAATGCCAATATAAAAAATGCCCTATTTATCGCGTTTTTGATATCATTTGCTTTAAGTGGTTGACAATTGAATAATGATTGGGTATTATGGTGTACGCAGATAAGAAATAACAACTTTAGTGTCGATTGAAATTGATAATTAAATTCCAACATAAAAATTCCTTTTGCTCTCTCCGTTATACCTTCGGGTATAGCGGAGTTTTTTTATGTTTATTTTTTTGAAATCAAAAACCGCTCAGCCAATTCAATGGTTAAGCGGCTTTTTTATATTCAGTCTTAACTACTTGCTGACAGTCGTCTGTTCAACAGGCTTTACTTCATTAGCAGGAGTCGGATCAGTGTTTTCAATCTGCTCAGTCTTCTTGTCTTTGTCCTTAGGCTTCTTATCGGAAAGAATGAGATTCATGATAATGCCTAAGATCATAGAGACTGCAATGGAAGTGATAGAGATGACCGGATTCTTAATATCTCCGAAGTTGAAAGCTAATCCACCGATACCGGATACTAAGATGACGGAAGCGACAAAGATGTTCTTAGTCTTGCCCATATCGATATGTTCGTTGATCAGCATCTTAACACCAGAAGCTGCAATGAAACCGTAGAGAATTAAAGAGACACCGCCAGTGACACACTTAGGAATAGTCATAGTCAGAGCCATGACTGGACTTAGGAAGCCAAGAGCTACAGCCATCAAGGCAGCCAAGAAGACAACCTTGGTTGAAGCAATCTTAGTGACACCGACTACAGCGACGTTTTCACCATAAGTGGTGTTAGCAGCACCGCAGATGATACCAGAGACAGCAGTCGCGATACCATCACCCATCAAGGTATTGGTTAGACCAGGATCAACTAATAAGTCACGGTTTAAGATTTCGGAAAGATTCTTATGATCACCGATATGTTCGCAGATAGTGACAAAAGAAACAGGAATGAATAACAAAGCAATAGTACCAATCTGACTACCAGTAATCGGAGCCGTGCTCTTAGTTAAGAAAAGGAAATCAGGAATAGAGATAAATGATTTCCATGTGACAGGAGAGAAGTTGTTGATGAGCGGAGACCAGTCAATAATCTGGAAGTATTCGTTACCACAGCCATAGTAGCCAATAGCCGTAAATAAGGCAGCAGCTGCATAACCGGCAACCATACCTAAGACAAACGGAATCAAAGCAACGGTCTTCTTACCATAATGAGAACAAAGAGCAGTAACAACCATACCAATTAAGCCACAGGCTATCGAAACTAAGTTGTAGCTTTCATTAGTTGAAGCCGTTAAATTGCTGATAGCGGAAGTGGATAATGAAAGACCAATAACCATAATGACAGGCCCGATAACAATAGTGGGAAGAAGTTTATTAAGCCAGCCGACTCCACAGAACTTGATGACTAAGGCCACAATCACATAGACAGCACCGACAAAGGCCATCCCAATCGGTAATGCCCAAAGGTTTGGAGTAGAAGCAGAAGTTGAACCTAAGCTTAAGGCAGCAGCCATCGGCCCCATATAAGCGAACGAGGAAGCTAAGAAGACTGGACTCTTCATCTTGGTGAGGAGCAAGTAGATGATAGTGCCAAGGCCCGCTGCAACAAGAGTCGGGGCAATCATCGTCTGAGTAAGAGATACACCGTTAGCATCAACATAGCCATTGAAGACAATCAGAGGAACTGTAATACAGGCGACAAACATAGCCAAGACGTGCTGAATAGCTAAGATCAGCCACTGACTTATCTTCTTCGGACTCTCATTGACGTCCAGAATCAGATTCGGATTTCGTTTCGTAGTGCTCGCTTGAGCTTCCATATCCCTAGCCCTCCCATTTTCTATTTTTTCCAAAAAAAGAGGCTTAGTTGCCTAAGCCCCAAAAAATGCTAATACGATAGTTGGAGACAATCGCCCCAAGCAGCAGTTAATTTAGAGAAGAAAGTTAAACCTTTTAAGAACGTCTCCGAAGATGAACAGGCTTTGCTCTTGATGTTGCTCATGTCTCTTGACCTGAGGATAAATATACGAGAGTTCGAGTAAAAAGTAAAGAATAATTTGAGGAAAATAAAGAAAAAACGATCTTTTCAAAAAGAATTAAGAGATACTTTAAATAACTAGTATCTATAAACAACTACAATTAATACAATTAATATATAGGCAAAAGAAAGCCCTTTCTTAGTAGTTTGAAAATCTTTTCGACAAAAATGGTATAATGACACCGAAATGACAAAAGAATACAGTTACGGAGCCGTCGTTTACCGCTATCGCAGTGGACGGCTGGAAATCCTGATCGAGCATATGAAGTTAGGTCACACTTCCATTCCGAAAGGGCATATTGAAGAAGGTGAAACACCTTTAGAATGCACCAAAAGAGAAATAAAAGAAGAAACTAACCTCAAAGTAAAAGTCGATCAGACTTTCTCCCATAAGATCACCTATTCCCCAAAACCGGATGTCACTAAAGATGTCGTTTTCTATTTAGCTACTCCCTTATCTAGAAAAATCATTCCTCAGGAGATAGAAGTCAAATCCATTGAATGGGTATCACCTAAGACGGCTATTAACTCCGTAACCTTTCCAAGTGATAAAGAAACCTTGGAATTAGCAATCAAAGAAATCAAAAGAAGACATTCCCATAAACGAACCAAAGCCCAGATTTCTTACAACATGTCAAGAATCAAAGGCAAGAATACCTCCATTGAAAAGAAACTGCGGAAAGAAATGCATGAAGGTGGTTACCACTATCTGACAAATGATAAGAAACTACCTGGTAAACCTGACATTGTCTTATCACACTTAAAGATTGCTATCTTCTGCGATGGTGATTTCTTCCATGGTTATGATTTGACAAAAGCAGAGTCACAATTGAAGGTTCACTCTAAATACTGGTCAGATAAGATAGAAAGAAACCGGCAACGTGACCGGGAAAATGATCTCAAGTTAGCTGAGATGGGATACCTGGTATTGCATTTTTGGGAACATGAGATCAATGATGACATCGGAAAAGTCGTCCATGAAATAGATGCCACTGTCCTTAAACGGAAACTTGAAATGGAGAGCAGTATCAAGTAGTTGAAAACAGTCGGAAACGGTTCACTTTTAAGGCAAAGGTTTACACAATTTCCGGAATTGTGTATTCTTGGCTTTTTTAAGTGGTTTTTTAAACAAACAATTAGGTTTTGTAATTCACTTACCTAACAATAAATTTTATTTTTTTAATATTGTTAGTCATTTCCTTTTTTTGTCAAAAATCAACAATTTTATTGTTTAATAATACTCCTATTTATTTCGATAGTTATCGAATTATTTGGATATAATGAAAATATTTTCATCCTGCCAATATAACTTTTTATAAAAATTGCTTCTTTGGTTCTTACGCGTAAACAGGCAAAGTAGTAATTTAGTATTTCATATCCGGATTTTTAGCCTCAAAACAAATCAATGCAAAACCATTTCTTTTTTTCCTGAATGTGCCTAGAATATTAGGCATAACGGAATCATTCACAGTTACAGCTATCTTCCTTAACTGTCATAGCATTCAAATGGAACACCGGTTTTTAGACCCGGTGGAATGCCCTGATAGAATTGCCAACGCTGTAGAGAAAGAGGTACAAATATGTTAAGGGTACAGAAAAGAGACGGGACTATTGTTGATTTTGAACTAAAGAAAATTGAAAACGCGATGGATCGAGCCTTTGTGGCTGAACACATCGTCGTTACTCCTGATATAGAAGAGATTCTTGCTCTTCGTGTTACGGCTGATTTCAATAAGAAGATCAAAAACGATATCGTCTCAGTTGAAGATATCCAGGATTCAGTTGAAATCGTCCTGATTCAGGCTGGATATGTCGAAGTAGCCAGAAGCTACATGGACTATCGTAAGAAGCATCAGGAATTAAGAACCATTGCTTCCACTGAACTTAATTATGCTTCAGTCGTTGATAATTATCTCAAGATCAGCGACTGGCGAGTCAAAGAGAATTCCACGGTCACCTATTCCGTTGGTGGTCTGATCCTCTCCAATTCCGGTGCTGTCACCGCTAATTACTGGTTAAGCCAGGTTTATGATAAGGAAATTGCTGATGCCCACCGCAATGCAGATATTCATATTCATGATTTGAGTATGCTGACCGGTTATTGTGCCGGTTGGTCTTTAAAGCAGCTGATCAAGGAAGGTTTAGGCGGTGTCCCTGGAAAGATTACTTCTACTCCTGCCAGACACTTAATGACTCTCTGCAACCAGATGGTCAATTTCTTAGGTATCATGCAGAATGAATGGGCCGGTGCTCAGGCATTCTCTAGTTTTGATACTTATTTAGCTCCGTTCATCAAGGTTGATAATTTAACCTATAAGCAGGTCAAGCAGTGCATTCAGTCCTTCATTTACGGAGTCAATACTCCTTCTAGATGGGGAACTCAGGCTCCGTTTACGAATATCACTCTTGATTGGACCGTTCCTGAAGATATGGCTAACCTTCCTTGCCTTGTCGGTGGAAAGGAAATGCCTTTCACCTATAAGGATTGCAAGAAGGAAATGGATATGGTCAACAAGGCCTTCATTGAAGTCATGATTGAAGGTGATGCTAACGGAAGAGGATTCCAGTATCCGATTCCGACCTATTCCATCACTAAAGACTTCGATTGGTCTGATACTGAAAACAATGAGCTTCTCTTCACAATGACAGCTAAATACGGAACTCCTTACTTCTCTAACTACATCAATTCCGATATGAAGCCTAGTGATGTTAGAAGTATGTGCTGCCGTTTAAGACTCGACTTACGTGAACTTCGTAAGAAGTCCGGTGGTTTCTTCGGAAGCGGTGAATCAACTGGTTCTATCGGTGTTGTCACTATCAATATGCCTCGTATTGCTTATTTAGCCACTGATAAAGCTGATTTCTTTGCCCGTCTTGATAAGATAATGGATATCTCTGCCCGTTCCCTCAACATCAAGAGACAGACTATCTCCAAGTTAATGGAAGCTGGATTGTATCCTTATACTAAGCATTATCTCAAGAACTTCGATAATCACTTCTCCACCATTGGCTTAGTCGGTATGAATGAATGCTGCCTCAATGCCCGTTGGATCAGACAGGATCTTACTCATAAAGAAGCTGATGACTTCACTGTTGAAGTCCTTAACCATATGAGAACCCGTCTCTCTGATTATCAGGAAAAGTATGGCAACTTATTCAATTTGGAAGCCACTCCAGCTGAATCAACTGCCTATCGTTTAGCTAAGCATGATCGTGAAAGATATCCTGATATCATCACGGCTGGCAAACCTGGTGAGACTCCTTACTACACCAACTCTTCTCATTTACCGGTTGGCTATACCAATGATGTCTTCTCTGCTTTGGATATCGAAGATCGTTTCCAGACTCTCTATACCTCTGGAACTGTTTTCCATACCTTCTTAGGACAGAAACTTCCTAACTGGCAGAGCTGCATGAAATTAGTTAAAAAGATTGCTACCAACTATAAGCTTCCTTACTACACCATTTCTCCTACTTATTCTGTCTGCGAGGAACACGGCTATTTAGCTGGTGAAGTCTGGAAATGCCCGAAGTGCGGGCGTCCGACTGAAGTCTATTCCAGAATCACCGGTTACTATCGTCCAGTCAAGAACTGGAATGATGGTAAGGCTCAGGAATTCAAGGATCGTAAGACTTATGATATCAATGATCACGAAGATCCTAACTGTGATCACAAGACTTGCTACTGCGGCAATGAAAAGAAGGAAGCACCGACTGTTAAGGAATTGATGCTCTTCACTTCTCCGACCTGCCCTAACTGCAAGATGGCTAAGATGATGTTGGATAAGGAAGGCGTTTCCTATCACAATATCGAGATCAGTGCCGATGCCAACAAGCAGACTGCTATTGCTTATGGCATCACAAAGGCTCCGACTCTCTTAGTACCTAATGGTCAGTCCTATGATATCTACGACAATGCTTCTCTGATCAAAGGCTACTTAAATAAAGTTAAGTCCCACAATGAGTAGTGATGTAGTCATCATCGGTGGAGGGCCGGCAGCTTTAACTGCCGCCCTTTATTCGTTACGAGCCGGTAAAACCGTTACCGTCATCGAAAAAGAAGCCTTCGGTGGTCAGATTGCCGACTCCCCACGAGTCGAGAATTTTCCATCCATCAAGACTATTTCCGGTCTGGATTTTTCAAACAATCTCTTCGATCAGGTGACTTCTTTAGGCGCTGATACTGAAATGGATGATGTTCAGACCATTGAAAAGAAAGACAATCTCTTTCTAATCAAGGGCGAATACGGAACCTATGAAGGAAAAAGTGTCATCTTAGCAACCGGTGTCAAACACCGTCACTTAGGAGTTGAAAACGAAGACAAGTTCTTCTCTCATGGTATCTCATACTGTGCCGTCTGTGATGGCGCCTTCTATAGTGGCAAGAATGTCATGGTGATTGGTGATGCTAACTCCGCTTTACAGTATGCCATCCTTCTAGCCAGTGAATGCAAACATGTCGATGTAGTAACACTGTTTGATAAATTCTTCGCTGATAAAATGTTAGTCGATGGTTTGATGTCCTTAAAGAATGTTTCGATTTACCATAATCGTTCTGCTATGAAGTTCAACGGTAATGAACAACTGGAATCAGTCACTTTCCAAGACACTGCAACCAAAGAAATCATTGAGATGAAGGATGAGGCTTGCTTCATCGCTATCGGTCAGATTCCGGATAACGAAAGATTCAAGAACTTAGTCGATCTCGAAAAAGGTTTCATCTTAACTGATGAAGACATGAAGACTAAGACTCCTGGTGTCTTTGCAGCCGGAGATTGCAGGAAGAAGAAATGGCGTCAGTTGGCAACTGCCTGCAATGATGGCGCTATTGCTAGCCTCAATGCCTCTAACTATCTTCTCACCCTAAAATAGGAAGCTACGTTAAATGTTAAAGAGCTGTTGCTTACTTAAGCAACAGCTCTTTTATTTGCTGCATCTTCATTTTTTAGGTAACAAAAAAGGATTCCTTTTTTAACGCATCGGATTTTGTTTTATGAGTTTACTTCTAGCTACTAGAAGTAACCTAATATTCTTTAATCATAGCCTCTTAAAGCTACATGAGAAACATACTTCTCAACAATCTTCTTAAAGCTTTCAGCTGTCGCCTTATCAACCATATGAAGACCATGAGCAATACAGTTTTCGTTGTCGATGTATCTTTGAATAAAGTAGTTCTTAGCTCCCTTTATCCATTGACCGATAGCTTCAAAATCATCGGCATCATGATATTCAAGAATGGTGGTGGTGCGGAATTCGAATTTAAGAGAACCATGAATCAAGAAATCCATAGTTTCATTGATCTTGTCCATATTGACAGCCGTTGTGCCAACTGTCATCGGGTATTTCTTGGGAGAATTCTTTATATCCATAGCAATATAGTCAACCAGTTTCTGGTTGACAACATTTTTTACAACCTCAGGATGAGAGCCATTTGTATCTAATTTGATTTCATATCCTAAACTTTTTATATCTTTTAATTTATCTACTAAATCAGGCATCATCGTCGGTTCACCGCCAGTCACTACGACCGCTTCAATGACACCGGTTCTCTTCTTAAGATAGTCCATAATGGAATCCCATTTAATAGTTGGGGCAGACTTAGGATCCAAGACTAAAGAAGAATTATGACAAAACGGGCATCTAAAATCACATCCTGCCATGAAAAGAGTCGTGGAAAGATGATCGTCATAGTCTAATAATGACAGCTTTTCCCAACCTGAAAAATCCATATCTCTATTATAGTTTTCCTTTCAGCAATATGCTTAAATATCCACTTAAATAATACCAAAGTTAAAGTGTTGCTTTTAATTCCAAGATTTCGTCTCTTAATTCAGCTGCTTTCTCAAAATCAAGCTCCTTGGAGGCCCGGTTCATTGCCTTAGTCAATTGATTAATCTGGAATTCCGTTTCTTTCCGAGTCATCTTGCCGTCATCCTTAGTATGCTTGCTCTTCGTGTCATCAACCATATGAATCGGTTCCTGTATCGGCTTAACAATCGTAGTCGGAGTAATATGGTGCTCCAGATTGTATTGTTCCTGAATCTCTCTTCTTCTCTTAGTCTCCTTGATAGTAGTAGCCATCGCATCTGAAATAGAATCACAGTACATGATGACTTTACCTTCAGAGTTTCTAGCCGCACGTCCGGCGATTTGAGTCAAAGAGCGAGCACTTCTTAAAAATCCTTCTCGATCAGCATCTAAGATGGCAATCAAAGAAACTTCGGGAATATCAAGACCTTCTCGAAGAAGGTTAATACCAACCAAAACATCATAGATACCTTTTCTTAACTTATAAATGATCTCCGTCCTTTGAAGAGTGAGAATCTCATGCTGCAGATAAGCGACTTTAAAATCATGAGTCTTTAAAAAGTCTGTTAAGTTCTCAGCGTCCTTGACCGTCAAAGTAATAACTAAAACCCTTTGATGTTTATCCACCCGGTCTTTGATTTCTTTCATCAGATCATAAATGGGGTTATTAGTGTTATATCTAACCTCAATAAGAGGATCCAAAAGACCAGTGGGACGAATGATTTGTTCTATCGGCTGATGATGGCATTGATCAAGCTCATAGTCACCAGGAGTAGCCGAAGTGCAGATGACATTGTTGATTTTCTTTTCAAACTCCGCAAACTTCAAAGGTCGGTTATCTAAAGCCGAGGGTAATCTAAAACCATAATCAACCAAGGTCTGCTTTCGGGCTCTATCGCCATTGAACATACCACCAATTTGAGGAATAGTGACATGCGATTCATCGATAAACATCAAAAAATCCGATGGGAAATAATCAAAAAGACAATAAGGGGTCTCTCCTTCTTTTCTACCATCAAAATGACGGGCATAGTTCTCAATGCCAGCACACATTCCGAATTCCTCTAAAGCATCTAAATCATGTTCCGTTCTCATCTTCAGTCTCTCAGCTTCAAGAAGCTTACCCTGAGAATCAAAATAATCCAAACGTTCTTTAAGTTCTTCCCTGATAGTTTTGCAGGCACTTTGAATACGGGCTAATCCTGAAGCGTGTTCATGAGCCGGGAAGATTGGAAAATAATCAACGGTATGAATCAATTCACCGGTAGTAGGCTTAATTTGCTGAATCTCACTGATTTCATCAAAATCGGAATATACACGAATAATATAGCCATCTCCTGAAGGAGGATAGATATCCATGACTTCACCACGAATTCTAAAAGTACCAGGAGATAGATCAATGTCATTCCTTTTGTATTGCGCAATAACCAACTTATGCGCAATCTCATGTGGGTCATAAGGTTCATTCACATGGAGGGTAAAGGCTAAATCACGATATTCATTAGGATCAGACAAACCATAAATTGAAGCAACTGATGCTACTACAATTGTATCTTTTCTTTCTAAAAGTGAGTTAACCGAGCTAGCACGCATCATTTCAATCTCATTGTTCATCACCACCTGTTTATCAATATAGGTATCGGTCTTAGGTATATAGGCTTCCGGTTGATAGAAATCAAAATTGGAGATGAAATATTCGACTCGGTTTTTAGGAAACAGTTCTTTGAATTCACCATATAGTTGAGCGGCTAAGGTCTTGTTATGAACTAAAACAAGAGTTGTCCTTTGAGCGGCCTGGATGATATTGGCCATGGTAAAAGTCTTACCGGTGCCAGTAGCACCTTTAAGAACCTGCCATCTTTTATTCTCCGAAAGACCTTTAATCAAAGCCTCAATAGCCTGAGGTTGATCTCCAGTTGGCTTATAGGGAGAAGTTAATTCAAAAGGATGATCTTTATCTGTCATTAATTGTTTCCAACCACTTCATTAGTCAATTCAGCAAAGATCTTAAGATAACCATCATAAGCTTCCTTTACTATCTTATCATTGCAAGACTTACTGACTTTTCCAGTATCATCAAAAGGAGCAATGCTTAAGGCATACTTTTCATTTACAAGGGAAGCCATATTAGAAACAGCATCCGTAAAACGATAAGAAGAAGAATATGAATCGGGATAACCCTTATCAGGATACAGTTGATTCATTAAAGTAAGGAGATAATTCATAGCCGTATCAGATACCCCTAAATATTGAGTGTAATCATAAGCCGTGTTGAGATAAACATAAGGAGTATCAAAACTAATATCGGGAATTATGCCTTTGCCATGAATGGACATAATCTTATCATCGTCGTTTCCTTCATCATACATCGTCTCAGTATCTCTTTCCGGCCCATAAACATAAGCATAAGTATATCGAAGAACAGAACCGTCAGAAAAGGTAATTAAATTTTGAGCGATTCCTTTTCCATAAGATGTCTGACCATAAACTACACAATCAGTCCCAGCCCGCATTGCCAGAGTGAAGATCTCACTGGCACTGGCACTAGATCCATCTATGATGACTGAATAAGAAGGAATGCTGAAAGTAGGATCTTTAGTCTGAGAATCCTTATCTAAGGTTTTGCCATCCTTATTAATAAGAGAATAAATAAACGTTCCTTTCTTCACAAATAATTTAGCCATCTCACTAGCCTGAGAGACTAATCCTCCGCCATTGCCGCGTAGATCAATAATCAGTTTATTAACTGTTCCTTTAGAAACATAATTGTTGATGATACCTTTTACAGCAGCGGCAGCACCATCTAGATAACTATTTACTTTGATTCCTAAAGTATAATTGTTCGTAGAACTCGGAATTGCAATTGATTCAGCTAAGATAACATTATATGATGAGCGAGTTAATGCTAAATTTATTGTAGTTTCACTTCTAACAACTTTAAAGTTAAAGATTGTAGTTGTATCTGTAATACTATTTAAATAATTATGGATTTCAGAGTAAGTATGAGTTTGGAAATCATAGTATGAATCATTGATGGTAACACCATAAAGAACATCTCCGATTTTAAGTTTATCGGAATTAGGTCCATTATGAACATCGGTCACATATAATCCGCCATCATAATAATGAGAAGAGAAACCTAATCCTTTGCCATCGGTTGATAAGCCTTGTGCCTCAGTTGTTGAAGTATAGAAGGTGTAATTATCCTTTTCAGAACTGGCAATGCCACTTGCTAATCCAGCAACTCCTTGGTCAGCTAAATACTCATCTTCGTTTCCATAGAGCCATTCATTCTTTAAGATTCGATAAGTATTGATAATTTTCTGTTCATCATCTGATAAGCCTCTGGTTCCTGCATAAATGAAATAGCCTGAGATTATGCCTACTGCTAAAGCCAATAAACCAGTAAGAATACTGACAACAATGGTAAAATGTTTTTTATTCTTTTTTTCTTCAGTGATTTCTTTCATGGTCAAATCCTCGTTCAAGTGCTCTTATTCTATCATGGTAAGAGCTCTACATTTAGTATAATAAGTAGTCTACTTTATAATAAGGTTGGTAAAAAATATGAATCAAGAAAAGATAATTAATGATGGTAAAGACTTTATCAATCAGATTTTTGCGACTGATAGTTCCGGTCATGACGCTGACCATTCTTTGCGGGTTTATAAAACGGCCTTAGAAATAGCAGCTACCGAACCAAAAACTGATACTTTTTTAGTAAGTCTTGCCAGTCTTCTTCATGATGTTGATGATTTTAAGCTTTTCCCAAATAATATTAATTATCAAAATGCTCGTTCCTTCATGACCAAAGAAAACATTCCTTCTGATATACAGGAAAAAGTAATCCACATCATTTCTCAGGTTTCCTACAAATGCAAAGACACAGTCACTCCTGATACCTTGGAGGGAAAAATAGTCACCGACGCTGATCGTCTTGATGCTATTGGCGCCATTGGAATAGCCCGGGCTTTTGCCTATGGCGGAGCTCATAACCGTAAGCTTTATGATAAAAACGATCAAGACTGTGATCCCAATAAATCTTATGGAGAATATCGAAAGCATTCTTCCTCAACTATTGCTCACTTCTATGAGAAGCTTCTGCATTTAAAAGATTTAATGAATACTAAGGAAGGAAAAAGAATAGCTAAAAAGAGACATGCTTTCTTAATCGAATTTCTAAAAGAATTTGATTCAGAAGTTTCTTCGAATTAAGAGCTAACCTGTAGCATTAATAAACAAAAATAGTTAATATATACTAGTTTATGAAACAAGAAAAAGAAAAAGTACTGATTTCCGCCTGTCTCTTAGGCGAAAACTGCCGTTATGATGGCAAAGCCAAAAAAGTTAACGGCCTTATCGATTTAACTAAATACTACGACTTAATCCCGGTCTGCCCGGAGATGTCAGGAGGTCTTAAAGTACCTCGTGATCCAAGTGAAATTGTCAAAGACAAGGTTTTAACTAAAACTGGGCGTGACGTCACTGAAAACTACAACAGCGGCGCCTACTGGGCTAACTCCATCTGCCAGATCTACCATATTAAATTTGCTATCCTCAAAGAAGATTCGCCAAGCTGTGGAACTCACTTCATCCATGACGGTCTCTTCGACGGTAAGAAAATACCAGGTCAGGGAATCACAACTAAAAAACTGATTAAGATGGGAATTAAAGTCATCAACGAAAACGAAGCCTTAGAATTGCTGAAAAAAATGAGCGAGGTAAAAAACAATGCTTGAGGGAGATTTCTCTAACGAACTGAAGGAAAGAACTTCAATCCAACAACGTCTGACTCCTATCGTCAACGATCCGGATGCCAACTCTTTAGTAGCCAAGCTCAGAAAAAAGAAAAAATCACTTTTAATTGGTGGTTGGATTGCCCCTAATGTCATTGGCTTAATCATCTGCATAATTTTAGCGGTTCAGGGCTCAGCTTCTATTTGCTGGCTGCCTTTCGTCGTTACTATTATCATTTCTTTAATTATTACTCTGTCGTCTAAAAAATATGGTCAGGATATCTATGCTCAGCATTTCGTTCCTAAGGTTGTAAAAGCCATTTATGGTGATGATGCCATATATCAACGTAAGACCGGCTTTGCCCGTAGCTACTTAGAAGGTTTAAAGGCCTTCCCAGTAAATGACCTGCTACAGCAGGATTTCATTTCCGGATCATATGATGGGGTACCTTGCATGGGCTGTGATGTCCTTTCCACCCACGAAGAAACCACCACTGATGCTAAAGGCAACACAACCACAAGAACAGTCATAGATTTCCAAGGCTGTGTCTATTCCCTGAAAATGAATAAGACTACACCACATAGCATCACAGTCACTGAAGGACATAAATGGTTCTCAGGCAAAGGCATTCAGTTTGAAAGTATTGCTTTCAATAAGATGTATCGGACTTACTGCAGTGATGAGCATACGGCCTTCTACATCATTACTCCTCAGTTAGAGGAAGGCATGATTGATATCAACCGTTCCATTGCCGGTGGCATTACTTTCTTATTCCGAGGCGATGAATTAGTAATCATTATTTCAGGACATACCTGCAACTTCGATGTCAACTACATGGATTCAGTCAATCACAATATCAATGTCATTGTTGATGCCATTCTTCCTTTAGCTTACGTAATTGAAGAGCTTCATCTTTCCCATGAGTTCACACTCGATGCTGACAAGGTTCTTAAAGAAGAGCAGGCTAACAAAAACGACACTGAGAAGAGCTTACAGACTCAGGCTGATATTGAAAACAAAGTCACTGCCGCTGTCAAAAAGAAGTCTGCCGCCATTGAAAGTGGTGATGTCGATGAAACAACTTTAAAAGCAAGTTTAAAGGATGATGACACTGGCATTGTCGATGCCATCAAAAATGAAGTTGATTCAGATAAATAGGAATGAAAGAATTTTCTATAGCCGGTATTACATTAGGTAACCGATACATTCAAGCTCCCTTAGCTGGATTCACTGACTATTCCATGAGAAAAATGGCTAGTGACAAAGGAGCATCTTTGGTTTATTCCGAAATGGAATCATCTGAAGCCTTAGTCTATAACAGCAAGGCCACAATCAAAGACGTTCAAGATACTATCTTAGATAAGAAGACTGAACCTAATACTAAACTGGCTCTGCAGATTTTCGGTGGCAAAGAAGAAGTCGTTCTTAAATCCATTCCTCTTTTTGAAAAATACGGTCAATACGATTTTTTGGATTTCAACTGTGGCTGTCCAGTCCCTAAAGTACTGCGTCAGCATGCTGGCAGTTACTGGCTTAATAGGCCGGATGAATTGATTCATTTATTAAAAGAAATGGTCAAAATATCTTCTAAACCAGTTATTCTTAAAATCCGGATTGGTTTCTCATCCATCATGGATATGGTTCCTTTGGCTAAAAGAATTGAAGAGACTGGAGTTCAAGCCATTGCCATTCATGGAAGAACTAAAGCAGAAGGTTTTTCTGGTCCGGTCCATTATGAAGTCATCAAAGATATCAAAGATCATCTTACTATCCCGGTCATTGCTAACGGTGACATCACCGAAAAGAACTTTACCGATATTCTGAAATTAACTGGAGCCGATGCTTTGATGATTGGTCAAAGAGCTATCGGATATCCGAAAGTCTTTGAAGACATGATAAGAATCGAGCAAGGCTTAAAACCCTTAGATACTACTCTTTCAAAGCAAGTAACTGACTTAAAAGAACATCTTAATCTGATTTTCTCTTCGAAAGATGAAAAGCAGGCGGCCGATATAATGAAGGGAATATCTGTTCGTTATTTAAAAGGCTTTGACAATATGCGTGCTCTTCGCATGGATTTGGTTCATTCTAATTCTCTCACTGACTACCTGAAAGTATTGTCTAACGTGCATGGTGAGCAATAAAGTGCGCATTTTGTCTACATTTTAGGTAAAAATGAACGTTTATCATTGCTATTCTTTTCTTTCTCTTTTATGATATACATGGCTGTAAATCAGTCATAAACATATATTATGAGTTCAAAGAAAAGAGACGGCGAAATCTTACGCTTATTAGAAGAAAGCCCTTCACAGTTTGTATCTGTAGAGTCCTTAGCTAACTACTTCAAAACCTCAGAATCTACAATCAGACGTGATCTGCAGAGAATGGGTAACCAACACAAACTCCTTCGAGTTCATGGTGGTGCTGCCTCTCTCCATTTCTCCGGTAATTTCAAGTTCCAAAGACTTGATAAGGAGTACCTGGAAAGAGAAAGAACCGAACCCGAAATAAAGAAATATATTGCCAGACAGGCAAGTCAATTCATTAAAGAAGGATCCTGCATCTATCTTGATGCTTCTACAACCGTTGCCAGTATGATTCCTTATCTTCCCGCCTTCAAAAACACATATTACATCACAAATTCACCTCTGCTTGCCCAAAAGCTGGCTGAAAGAAGCTTAGCTTGTTATGTTACGGGCGGAGAATTGAAACTTACCACCAACGCCTTCATTGGTCCTTATGTTCTTGATTTCATCAACAAGTTCAACTTCGATATTGGCTTCTTCGGCACTAACGGTATTCATCCTCAGGCTAAATTCACTACTCCTGATCCTCAGGAATGTGCCATTAAATCGGCTGCCATCAACAAATGCTATGAAATCTACATCCTCGCTGATCATACAAAATTCGATAACATCTCTACCGCTACCTTCTCAGACTTCAGTCGTCCAACCTTGATTACTGATAAAGTAAACGATAAATACCGATCATTAGTCAAAACGATTGAAGTTGCCGTCCCAGCCACTGACGAAATAATATAAAGGAGAAATAGAATGATTTATTCATTAACAATAGCCCCCAGCATTGACTACACCTTATATATGGGAGAGGGAGAAATCCGATTAGGCTGGACCAACCGTCCAATTTCCAAAGGTTTTACCCTTGGTGGAAAAGGCGTCACGGTTTCCCGAATGCTTTCGAACTTGAAAGTAGACAGTATTCCGATAGTCGCTATCGGTGGAAATATCGGTGAGGGCATCAAGAAGATGACCGATGGCTATTTCAAGAAAGTCATCTATCTTCCAACCAAGACCGAATCCCGTTTGGATGTCATGATCACCGGTACAAGAATTGATACCCGTTTTGATCCTCCGGCACCGAAAGTCACCGAAGAAGGCTTGGAAAAATTAAAGACCTATCTTAAGAAGAATCTTAAGAAAGGTGATGTTTTGATTCTTTCCGGATCATTAGGTCAGGATGATAAAGATCTCTATGCTGATTTAATGAGAGACTACTGTGAACCAGTAGGAGCTACCGTCTTCCTTGATACTGTCAACGTCTCCTTAATAGATGCTCTTCCTTTCCATCCTTACATGATTAAACCTAATCAGGAAGAATTAGCTGATATCCTTAAGAAGGATATCAATACCACGGAAGACATCTTAGCCGGTGGAGAAGAGTTGAAATCCAAAGGCCCTCATTCAGTCATGGTGACCTTAGGAAGCCATGGTGCTTATTATTTTGCCGAAAACGGGCATATCTATCATTGCTCCAATGCTACCGGAAAGCAGATTTCACCTGTCGGCGCCGGTGATTCCTCAATCGCAGGTTTCATTAAAGGTTACACTGAAGGCAAATCCATGGAAGAGATTCTTCAGTATTCGATGGCTGCCGGTGGCGCTACCGCCTTCTCAGAAGGCTTAGGCGATTACGATTTATGGAAGTCTTTGATTCCGCAGATTAAGGTCACACTTGTTAAGTAAAAAGAAAACGGACATCG
>JBAXZY010000012.1:0-27587 GCA_041670045.1 Bacilli bacterium
CTCATGATTCCATCTCTGAAGCTTTATTGCTTACCTATAACACTGAAACTACTGTAACTTACGATAACTATAAGCGTTCCACCGTTTACAAATTCACTGCTCCTGAAACCAAAGCCTATTCTATTGGTGCAGTTGCTCATAATCTATACGGAAGCTTCGAGGTTTACAGCGAGGATGATTTAAAGACTAAGATCACTTCTTTATCTGTCTCTTCTACTGGTACTAAATCTGGTATTTTATCAGCCACCAAAGACAAAAAGTATTACATCCTTGCTTCCACTAATGATGCTCCAACTGCTGAAAAATACGTTACGCTTAAGATTGTCGATGCCCCTGCCGGTGTAACGGAAGGTTTGCCGATTACCTTAACTAACGGTGTCGAAACAACTACTGTCGATTATGGTATGAACTTTACTTACTTCACTATGGATGTTGAAGCTGGAACTTATCACTTCCTCTTATCTGGAGGATCAACTTATTATGCTAAACAGTTCACTATCACTAGTGCGACTGGTGATGTTCTGTTAGCAACTAAAGTTGAAGAAGGGGACAGCCAATATGATGGTTACGGCGGATCTGAAACTTATTACGGAACCGAATTAACTGCAGATGTCGTTTTTACTACTGCACAGACAATTAAAATCAAAGCTGGTTATGGCGAAAAACGTGGAACCACTTCTTTCAAGATCAAAGCCAACAAGCTGCTACCTGGTGACACTGTAGCCAATGCATTAACTACATTTGATCCTGCTCTGAACACTGCTCAGTCTTTCACGGAAACCACAACTGGTCACTACTATAAATTCACAGCCTTAGTCACTGATTACCATATCTTCACCATTGCTGGAGAAAGCCCGAAGATTACTATTATGGATTCCACTGGAAAGACTAAGTTAGGTACTACTTCTTCAACTACGACTATCAAGTTGACCAAAGACACTGCCTATGTTCTTCTCTTAGCCGGAAATGGGGCTGTTACTGTTACCTTAACTCATACCAATGTCGTTCCTCCGGATGGAAAGGGACGTGATACCGCTTATGTCTTTACTCCTGGTGCTGATGGTTATATGACAATCGATCCTACCGCCATCAACGGATCCGATATCTGGTTCAAATTGCCTACTTTAACTGCTAAAACCTCTTATAAGATTTGGAGTAATAATGACAAAGAAAACGATACTAAGATAAAAGGTTTATACATCAACGACAGTACTGAGAGCGTCTCTTCTTCATACAATGATGACGATAGGAACGCACATACTGACACTCAATCTAGATTTGATTTCTATGTCGAAGTCACCATTCCGGAAGGCACTGCTGCTGATGCGGTTTTCTATATGAGTGTCAAGATTGAAAATGAGGCTTGCAATCTTAAACTCGGTCTTCTCGCTCTTGCCGCTTAGTAAATAAGAATTAGAAACGTATAAAAGGATAAGAACCGGTAAAACGGTTCTTATCTTTTTGAAAGAAGGATTTATGAATAAACATAACATTTCCGGTTTGTTAGCAATTGTCTGTTTTTTAGCTCTCACAAGTTGCACAATAGAGCCGTCTTCTTCAAGTGATTCTGAAAAAGGTTCTTCTACTGGAGAACTTTCTACTGCCGAATCAAGCTCCTCAATTTCCGATAGCTCTTTTTTAAGCACTTCAATTGATGAAGATGATCTCGGTGATACCATCACATATGCTGAAGCCATTTCTATTTTGGATACCTCAAAAGACATTGAGGCTGCTAATGCTTCCATTGAAAAGAAAACCTCAACAGCCACCAAGGCAAGTGTAGAAACCACTGAGACTATGACTAAAACCATCTGCAGTGATTCTTCAAGTCAGGCTGAGGGAACAGTAACCAGTATTGACAAGCAGAATTCGGCACAGGTTTCTGACACCATCAAAGAAAGAACAAAAGTCATAGCTGATCGAATAAAAGATAACAATGGCTCAATCAATTCCTTCAATATGCTTTATTATGTCAAAAATTATGATAAAAACCTTCTTGGAAGTTCTGACTACTCCGATCAGTCAAACCGGATATATGTTTTGAAAAAGTCCGAAGCTGAATCATCTGGGCTGCCCTCATCATCCTTTATTCTTAATACAGATGTTCCGGCTGCTTTGACCTATCAAGGGGCTGCTTCTTTAAGCTCTTTTATTTCCACTAATGTCATTAACAATGCCTATGCACAGCAAAGCAAAGCCACTACTATGAAAGTTGAATCCTTAAACAACCAATATCGCATTTCCAGTTCTTTTACTTATGAAATCGATGGTGATTTGAATGATACACTGACGTATACTTTTTCAATCAGTTTTGTAATCAAAAAAATTGATTATTCTTTACTCTCTTATGAAACCAAATACAGCTGCTCGGATGCTTCTAAGACTGATAAAGACGATGTTTATTTCTCCGAATCCAAAGAAGCCATGGAAATCACTTATGGTGAAAAGTCTGAAGCCACTAAGGAAGCCATCAACCCTAAAGATTATTTCTTAAAAGTAATCAAAGAAATTGAATTCCTTAATAGCAGCCGTCAACCAGAGGATAGTTCTAAATTCCCTATTGACAGTACTTTCCTCTTCGCTAAACCGAAAGTATATGAGCCAAGCACGGCTTTAGATATTAATGAAAATACGTTAGGAAGAATTTCTTCATCAAATTCTAATGTCATCAAATTAACAGACGATGGTTATTTTGAATTAGTAAATGACGGTACCACTGAGTTGACATTTTCTTATTATGGGACAAACGGCGATGGTGTCTTAGAAGAGAACACTATTACTAAAAACGTCACTGTTGTTTTGCCTAAACCCACCGAGATCAAGATTCTTAGCAATGCCAATATAACCAAAAACACCTTACGCAAAGGTAAAACTTACAATGTCAGTCTTTTTGTTGGCCCTTCTTCAAGAGCTGATCAACGGGTGAAAGTCGAAAGTGATAACACTACTGTTCTAAAAGCAACCACTGGAGAAAATAATCAAGACATGATTTTATCTCCTTTAACCGAAGGACAAGCCACCGTGACCATTACTTCAGTAGCTGACCCAACTATTAAAACGACTGTTACCTATACCGTTGCAGGTGCTTCCTTAACGACTGAAGAAACCTTAAAGGCTGTTCAAAATAAAGCCTTCAAATACACAAACACCATATATGAATATTCCATTAAGCTAGCGTTTTCTAATGACGGAACAGGAACTATTACTCAAACAAGTAATAATAAAGACTATCCTTTTAGTTTCTCATTCACCACTAGTGGAAATAAAGTGATTCTTTCTGATATTTCAGATGATACTTTAAGCGATTACGAGAATGGCGTTGTCTCTGATGATGGCAAGACCATTACTTTTGAGGTAAATTACAGTGATCGTGAATTCGTATTACAAGCTTAGCCTTATTGGGTTGTCTCTTTTGTTTCTAGGAGGTTGCTCAACTAACAATAGTTCAACATCTTTACCTTCCTCAAATGAATCTACTGCTCTTACTAATCTTTCATCTAGTTCCCTTTCTGATTCTTCAACTTCTTTTTCACAAGTCGATTCAATTAAAGAATATATCCATCAGCTGCAGAAATTGACTGACCATCCAAATGAGACAACGGTCAGGATGACTAATTCCTATAACTACAAAACCGATGGTGATCCTTTAACTATTTCCGGCACTGATGATTTTTCCATCAAAAGATATTCCTCTAAAGAAACCGGAATCACCATTAGAAAAGGAACCGTACTTCTTTCCAGCACAAGCAAATATGAAATGCAAACTTTTCATGATAAGAATTTGTTCTATAAATTAACCGCTTATGAGGACAATTCTGATAGTAATGTCAAAGAAGAAATAAAGTATACAGGCGATGAAGAAGCCAACTTATCAATCAACTACTCCTACTCAGTTATCAAAAATCTTCAATATCTTTCTTCCATAATTGAAAATAATAGTGATAGCCAAAAAGGTGCTTTTTCTTTGTCGCCTATCAAAGAAGGGTTAAATACCATCTCTTATTCCATTACACAATACAAAGATTCGGTAATAGAACTGTTCATCAATCATGAAGACACCTTTACAGTAAAGGATTCCGTTATTGTTTCTAGTACTTCGAATTATGAATATGATGCTTATGCCGGTGGAGAAAAGACAAACTGGCAGACGGTAGTTACTAAATCAAATTACACTCATGGAGAATATGAGGTCTTTACCGGTACTTTATTTAATCCCAAAGATTTTGAGACTTCCAAATAGTGTTTCAAGCTGAAATATAAATGAGTTCCTATGCTTTTTATTTTTACGGGGGCATATAATGAAAAAACAAAGTTGTTACTATTTGTATCACTTCTCTCTTTAACGGGTTGTGAGGAGACCACTACCTCAAATGAGTCTTCATTCAGAATCACCGAATCTACTCAAAACACTAAAAGAGAATTATCAGTCGAAGCTGATAGTGGAATTACTTATTCAACTATTCAGAGTTCTTATAAAGCAGAAGAAACAGTTTCTTTCAAAATCAGTTCTAAATCCGTTGAGGGAAAGACAGTCGAAGTAAAACTAAATGGTGAAAAACTATCACCTGTCAATGACACCTATTCTTTCATTATGCCTGACCAAGCTTCTCTTCTTACAATGAAAACAATTAATCTTTTTTATCAAATCTCTGTCGGTCAGCATGATCAGGTTTCATTGACAATAAAAGGCAACAAAAAAGAAGCTGCTTTTGGTGAGATGATTTCATTCACTGCAATTGCCGATGATGGCTATCTCTTAGATAAAGTATCCTATCAGTATAATTCCTTTTCACAAACCTGTGATTTAATGGGTGACCACTATGAATTGACAATGCCTTCAGCAGATATAACTCTCTTCGCTACTGTAAAAGATTCACATCAAATTAATATTAATTCAGAATACTGCCCGGTACAGATTATCGATCCTAAAGCCACTATTTTGCCAATCAAAAAATAAGTTTTACCGTAGCAAACAGTTCTTCAGACGGCTCTCGAAGTTTTGAAAGCGTAAAAGTTTTAGATTCTAAAAGCGAAGAAATATCAACTGTTTTAAACAATCAAGAATACAGTTTTACCATGCCAGATGATTCAGTCACTATTAAAGTTATGACTTTTAAAAATTATAAATTCTTGGTTGCCAATCCGGATTCAAACATTGAGCTAACTATTCAAAATCAAAAGACTTATTACTCAGTAAAAGAAAATATTAATTTTTCATTTACTGTCCATGAAGGATATGAATTAGATCAGTTTGCCTTAAAAGCCGGTGATAGCGATGTGATTTACTCAAAACAAAATAATATCTATTCCTTTGTCATGCCAGAAAGTGATGTCACATTGACCTTAATATCCAAGGCAAAACCAGAGGATTCAGACCCTTGGAAAGCACAGACAGTTTATCAATCTGAAATCATCAGCGCCAGTTATGATTATCAAATTCAGATTACCTTATCCTTTACCGGTAAAAAGACACTGACTTGGAAAGTCGATTACTGGGATTATGAGGATGACTGGATAAATGAAGGTGTTTTCCGGGAAATTACCGTTCCTGTTTCCTACACCTATGATAGTTCCGCTAAAATTGTAGCCTTCCAATCCACGGCCCAAACCAGTCAGCTGGAAAACTGTACTGTCAAAGTCTTGGATAAAACCCCAAATGCTCTCCCACAAAAAATGGCCTTTTAAGAAAACCATGGTTCCGATGATCGAATGAATTTTAAAAATGTTGAGTTGACCATCAAAAAATGAGGATAATTAAAATAAAAAATAAAACAATTACATTATTAGCAGTCTTAGCCATGATGAGTTCAGGATTATTTGTTTCCTGCGGAAACCAAACCTCTGCTTCAGTATCTGCTTCTGATTCTACTACTATCGTTAATCAATCCTATATCGGTCAAGGCGCTCCAAACGATTCTTTAGGAAACAATGGTGATTCTTATAAAGATTTACTTACTAATGAAACATATACGAAAGTAGATGGTCATTGGGTAAAAAACGATTCTAAACATGAATATACCGGTGTTGGCAAACCCGATAATGAAATGGGTAAAGATGGTGATACCTACATCGACACTTCTACCGGAGATGAATATCAAAAGCAGAATGGGTATTGGGTGAAAGTAAAAGAGGGAGACACGGCTGAAAAATACACCGTCTCCTTTGATTTAAATGGCGGTCAATTAGCTGATGGCTCAATTTCATTACCATCTCAGAAAGTTGAAAGAGGAGAATGGGCCAAAGAGCCTTCTCAGGAGCCAACTAAAAAGAATTCTACTTTCTTAGGCTGGTTTTCTGGTAGCAGCGATACTAAATGGGTATTTACCAGTCCGATTTACGGTGACCTATTGTTAAAAGCCCATTATTCAGTGAATGAAGCCGATAAAGTCACCATCTACGTAGATCCCAATAATGGTCAAAGCAAATATTCAGTTGACACTTATGTTGGCGAATACTTGCATTTAGACGTTCCCTTTAAGAGCGGATTCAATTTTATCGGGTGGTTTTTAAACAACGTAGATGAGAAATTCTCAGGTGTTGTCTCTGAAGACATGAACCAGGCCACCTTATATGCCCACTATGAAAAAACTAAATTCAATGTGACTTACAAAATAGAAGACAACGGTGAAGCTACTATTACCGGAATCAGAGATATTGAAACCACCTCTATTGCCATTCCGGAATCCATTTCCGGTCATCAAGTAACCACCATTGGTGAAACTGCCTTTCAAACTCTTTCAAATCTAGTTTCAGTAGTTTTACCAAAAACAATTAAAGTCATCAACTCCAAGGCTTTCAATGGATCACGAGCTTTACAATCGGTGACTGTATCCGATGATAGCCTTAATTTCAAATCAGTAGATGGTGTCCTTTATGATAAATCAATGTAAACCTTACTTTTAGTCCCTGCCAAAAATTGCACTTCCTTTAAGTGCCCAAATACATTGAAAAAGATTGGCGATTATGCCTGCTATTATCATAATGATGGAGGAATTGCTACAATCGATTTTAACGAAGGCCTTGAAGAAATCGGAGATTATGCCTTTGCTAGTAATATTGCTTTAACTACTTTGAAATTTCCTTCTTCTCTTAAGAAAATAGGTAACAATGCTTTTTCTTGTTATACCGAAGGAAACATTCAAAGCGTAACCTTCAATGAAGGACTTAAGATTATTGGTGACTATGCTTTTACAGGAGCTTATTTCAAAGATACACTTACTCTTCCTACTACTGTAACAACTATTGGTGCCTATTGCTTTGCCAATTGCACTGCTATTACTAAGTTTGTGTTTCCTAAGTCCTTAACATCATTAGGAAGCAACGCCTTTGCAGGTGCTACCGGGATTCTTTCAATTGATTTAGATGAAGGCAATACTACTTTTGCCTTAAAGGACGATATTCTTTACACCAAGGACATGAAAACAGTCGTTATGTGTCCTTCTGGTCGAACGGAGCCAGTCATTATTCCGGAAGGAACGACGAAGATTGGCGACTATGCTTTCTATATGGTCGATGAATGCCAAAAATACACTCTTCCCTCTACTTTAACTGCTATTGGTCATGATGCTTTTGCCTTATGCTACGGCTTAAGAAGCTTCACAATTCCGGATAGTGTTCTTACTATCGGAAGCAACTGTTTTGACCGAGATGAGAAGATGGCTTCTATTGTCTTTGGAAAAGGAATCAAGACCATTCCTGAATATGCCTTTGCTGAATGCTCCAGTTTAACCGCTATTGAAATACCTAGCAACATCGAGCACATTGAAAAAGAAGCTTTCTCTGGCTGCTCCAGCCTTTCTTCTCTTACTTTCAATGAAGGCTTGAAAGATATTGGTGATGGAGCTTTCTACTTCTATAATTCCTCCTCTGACGAAGATGTCTCCGTTGGAACAAAAGCTAAGCTTACAAGCTTAGTATTACCGGATAGTCTTACTACCTTAGGGAAGAATTGTTTTGCTAGTCAGGATGCCTTAACTGATGTGACATTTGGATCCGGTTTAACTAATATTGGTGTTTCTGCTTTTGCCGATTGCCCTCTCACTTCCTTATCTTTGTCCGCTTCTAACAAGAAACTGAGTGTTGAAAACAACATACTCTATGATTATTCAAAAACCAAAGCCATTTTCTCTTTACCGAATTTACAAGGATCTCTAAATTTACCGTCCACCTTAACTGAAATTGAGCCATAGGCTTTCTATAATCAAAAGAAACTGAGTGCTGTTTCTTTCCCTGATTCCTTGGTCAGCATTAAAGAAGGGGCTTTCTATAATCTCTTCAGCAGTCAAGGAAAAGGAACTATAGCCTTAGGAAGTAAATTGAAAGAAATAGGAGCCGGAGCTTTTAGTAGTACTGGCGCTAACACTATTACTTTCGGAAATAATCTCGAGACCATTGGAGAAGGAGCCTTTACTTGGTCGAATGTAACTTCCTTGGTTTTACCTGACACTTTAAAAACAATCGGAGATTCAGCTTTCTCTCTCAATACCAGCCTTGTTAGTTTAACCTTGGGTGTAGGGCTTGTTACTTTAGACGAAAACGCCTTCTACAATTGCCAGAAACTGACTGGTCAGATATCATTAGGATCTAATTTTGCCAACTACCTTCCGGGATCCTTTGCAAACTGTATTAAGATTGAAGACTTCCAAGTAGATACAAATAATAAATCTTTTGTCAGCAAAGACGGTCTCTTATTAAGCCATGATCAGAAAGAAGTCTTTGCCTATGCCTCAAGTCACAAGAACAACGGCACCGTCGTGTCTTCCTTAACCTTACCTGATACTGTAACAACCATCAAGAAGAGAGGCTTAGACGGGGCTGTCTATTTAACCTCACTTACTCTTTCATCCTCTTTAACCACGATTGAAGAGGAAGCCTTTGCTAACACAAATGGCGTAAAGACTCTCAACATTCCTACTAGTGTCTCTTTTGTCGGCAAAAATGCTTTCAAGTATTTCACTAGCAGTCAGACCGTCCATTTCAATTGCACTGAGGATTTCGCAAGAATGAATTTTTAAAAGTATTTTGATAATGGCGGAAATGTCAAGTTCACCTATGAGGAAAGCAAATAATGAAGAGAAAGTCACTTTTGCTAATCTCCGTATTGCTTCTCACTAGCTGCGGAGAAAAAATATCTAGCTTAGATTCTCACTCCGTTCCGGCTGTAAGCCACCTAGTGACTTTCTATCTTAATTCCTCTTCAGACGATCAAAAGGTGTTTACCATTCAAGTAATCAACGAAGGTCAGAAGCTTCTTGACCCATGAACACCAATATTAAAAGAAAAAGTATTTTCTGGATGGTTCACTGATAAAGAAGCAACAATCACTTATACTTTAGGATTCAATATTGAGATTTCATCTTCCTTTTCTCTCTATGCGAAATGGACTCCTTATGAAGACCTGAGCGAAAAAGAAAAAGTTTCCTGCCTTTTAGATACTTTAAGAAGCATCTCAGGAACCGTTGTCTCCTGTTCTTCAGTCATTGAAGGAAAAGAAACCTATGCTGTTGCTCCCAACAATCCGATAGAATATTACGTTAAAAAAGACAGTCAAAGATATCAGGACCTAACTCAGTCTGATTACTATAATGAAAGTAAAGAACAAGTTGCTACCAGTCAATACTTCTATGATAAACAGCATTTCTATAATATCTATAATGATATAGGAAACAAAGGAACCAATTCCTATAAAGTCACATCCAATTACCAGGAAACCAAAAAAGAAAATTTCTTAAATGTTGGTTTTGATAATCAATTCGGTTACTTGCTACGTTACTACAGAGATGTCGTTCTAGGTGACGATTATCAGAAGAAATATATCGCTACCCTTTCCGCTAATCCCACTGAAATTGATGCTAAAACACTGGACCACTATTCATTTTCGTTCGACTTACAGGAAGAATTTGAATCAGATCAGGTAGGAACTGTGGATTTAGTCTATCAGTTAACCTTTGGATTAGTATTCTTGAATGGATTTATATCTCGTTCAATTTATACCTATAACTATGCTATGGCCATTCAAGGTGAATCACAAGACGTCATTACCGAAACAACAACGACCTCTTATCAAATAGGTTATCCCTACAGTGAATTCACTGGTGTGAGATTTAATCCTGACGATTACACTGAAAAGAAGAACTAATGCAAGCTTAAATCTGATAAGCTTAAGACCTTTTAGGCTTTAAGCTCATCGGTTTTTACTTACTATCACTACTTGATTATTGACTTCATTTCCTATATATTAGATAAGCTTATTTGGCCCGATCGACAAGCGGCTTAAGTCTTAGCCCTCTCAAGGCTACATTCGCGGGTCCGAATCCCGCTCGGGTCACCAATTGAACAATTGCTCTCTTCAACTGAAGAGAGTTTTTTTATTCTAAATATGATGGTTAGACACACTGCAAATACAAAACATTTTACAAAAAACTTATCAAAGAACAGTTTTGCTTATTAACAAAAATCGCCTTTGCAATGAAGCAAAGGCGAGTGCTAATAAACTAATCTAGTTTCTACTTGTATTCAATGGAGAAGATTTCAAGAGTCCCCGTAAATTTAGGTGTCTTGCAGAAAACAACTAACAAATACAAATCAGCTAGATGGTCACCAGCTAAATCACCAAGCTCTACTTCAAAAGTCTGCTTTTCACCGGTTGCGACAATTGAGCCTTCTGTGGATCCAAAGCCTTGAGCTTTGAAAAGGAATTCAATATCCTTAGGTCCTTTGAAGGTAAAGACAATTTTAGTGGTGTTGGAAGCTAATTTGGATCCTTCTACGCCGTGTTGGGCATTTTCGCCCCACCAAGCATCAGGAACATCAGTAAAGGTAATCTTAGAAGAAGTAGCATCCTCAACAACCGTGGTTCCTTCCGGACGCCATTTAGTATCATAAGCGTCATCTCCGTTTTCGTAGAAAGCATAACTATGAATTGTAATAGAACCTGTTGAACCAGCAGTCATACAGAACATTAAGAGATTGCATTATTCTTTCTTCTGATCTTTGGTTCTATTGATGAGATTAATAACGGCATACTGTTTTTCACCGGTAGCCTTAACTTCTACCTTTTCATAGTTTGATTGATCAAGTCCTTCTAGTTTGAATTGGTAGGTTTGATCTTTTGTTCCAGTGAAATTGATTCGTAAGGCTGTCATCTTGGTCTTATCTGAGAAATCATAGACACGAGCATTGTCTTCCCACCAATTATTAGGAATAGCGGAGTAGCTAATGACATTGTCAGTGTCATTCTTAGTGGCCGTCATTCCATTTGCAGTCCAGGTAGTATTGTCATTAGCTTGTAATTTCAATGCCAGGTTCTTTACTTCAATGCTACAGGCTCCGATATTGCCAGTATCTTCTTTATTAAACTGAATGGAAGCTTTATAGTAATTGTCTTTAGTTAATGGCAAAGTTTTTTCATAGACATTGTCTCCAACCTGAAGATTATAGGCACTGCCATCTAATTTAATAGTCCCGGCAACATCAGAATGAATAGTATAAGAAAGCTTATAGATTCCAAATTCCTTGACCTTCAAACTCCTAAAGAATAACTGTGTCGCATACCAAGGAGCGCTCTTTTTCTGATCAGAAGTAAATTTAAATCCAGTGTCACTTAGTCTTTCACGGGTGACCATAACGCTTTGCTCATTCCAAAGCAAACAAACAGTAGGATCATTAAGCTGCCATTCTTCTCCATATTCAACAGATTGGATAGCAAAGTTATCAGTACCAGTTGGTAAAGCTTTGACTAAAAAGAAAGCTTTAAACTTTTTAATATTACCACTAGCATCCACTGCCTTAAACATCACATAGTATTCACCAGCTGTAGTTAAAACGTTGTCTTTATCAACTATAGGAACATTTGATTCTTCGCTGACTATGGAAAGAGTGGGGTTATTGTCCCTCGTATCACTGACGGTGACACTCTTCATAACATCTAAGGTATCACCTGTGAAATAGGTCTTAGTACTGTTCAATTTAATGACTGGTGAAATGACATCTTCCGTTGCACTTTGAACGAAGGAAAAATTAGAAATGGTCGCTTTAAAAGCACCTATGTTCTTCTGTGGCTGCTGGACTGTAAGATGAGCGCCAAAGACAATGGTCAAATCAGCATAGTTGCCTTCAAAAATGTTCTTTTCCAGAACAATATGATTATCTCCGGCTTTAATTTCAAAGCCGATTGGATCAATGAAATTAGAAGCCACCTGAATGACTCCAGTGACATTTGATTTGAGATCAAAAGATAAGGTATAGTTGCCACCAATTTTGGTTCTGATAGAACGGGCAAAGACCTGAGTAGCTGTCCAATCATCAGTCTCAGCATTTTGCTTGGAATCAATATCTAACTTACCATCTGCAAAACTATAGGTAGTTCCTTCGTTTGCAGCATAAACAACACCAACTGAAGTATCTTCAGTAATATCAGACAAGGAGTTACCTTTCTTAAAAGAAGCCAAATTGAAATTGTCTTTGACAGAAATGGCCGCTTTTACTTCAAACCCCCCCCAGTCCTTAATTGCTATATTTCCAGCGGCATCCGTAACTTTGAAACGGACTTTGTATTTTCCAGGAGCTGCTGTTATCTTCTTATCAGCATCTACGCTCGGTAAAATAGAATTTTCCGTATCAACAACGGCTGTGCAGGCTTTGGAGCTATTGTTTCGATAAGTCATATATTCCAATGGCTTAAAAACTTCACCCACATAGAAGTATTCTTTAGACTTCAAAGAGATGGTTGGAGGAATCGTATCATTTGCTAATGCATCCGCTTCTTTTAAAGAGACGTTGTCAAAAAAGACATCAGTAGCAGCACTTGTAGCACCATTAGACATGGTTCCTAATTCAATTAATAAAGAAATATTAGTTACATCGGCTTTAGCAACTGTTGAATCAAGAGTGAATGACCATTGGAAATTGGTCTTTTCAGTTGTCAGATCAAAATGCATATTGTCATCGGCTCCAGCTTTAAACCAGGAATCACTAGTCAAAACCTGTCCTACCTGAGCATGAATAGTACGCGCCACTTTAGAATAGGCATCAAAAGAGAAAAAATAGATTTTCTTGTCAGTAAGACTAAGACCATTGTATTCGATCCGTGGACTAGCCTGTCCCCAAGAGACAGTCGTAATGCCAACCTTCATTTCGCCATTGACGATACTAACTTCAGAAGACGCACCCTCAAAATCACTTTTCGTGAAAGGGGCAATTGAAGAAGAGGCGAAATCACCGTTAGTAAGTAATTCTTTCTTTTCTTTAGTACTGCTAGAAGTTCCTTCACTTGCTTTAGAAGAATCAGATTCAGTAGTTGAAGCAATAGGCGAAGAAGTCGTTATCTTAGTAGAATCCTGACCGCAAGAGGCAAGACCCATTGCTAAGGTCGCCAAGCAAATTAACATCGGAGTTTTTTCATGTTATTTATAACTTTTTTAAAAATATTCCCATCCCAAAAAATAAGACTTTTTGTCCTCCTTTTTGCTTAAAAATGAAGATGTAAAGGCTTTCATTTTTCTAGCATGATAGTTGTACTTCCAAATCAAAGAACTTCTTTACCCTTTTTCGTATCATTTCTCTTTTATTTCGTCATCGGTTAAAAAAATATTGAAAAGTAGGTTACTTTTTTTACAAAAAATTGGAAAAGTCATTTGTGTTATAATTGCCTTGGTAAAAAATCAGGAAAGAGGGTACTGACTTTTCATTATGATTAAAACTGCAATCGTAGAAGATGAGGACGAAGCTTTTGAAACGCTTAAGGGCTTTCTTTTAAAATTCGGACAAGAAAACAATTTTCTCTTTAGCATCACCCACTATAAAGAGGGTCTTTCTTTTTTAGATGAAAACAAAAACTTTGATTTGGTATTCATGGACATTGAGATGCCACATATGAATGGCATGGACGTCGCTAAAAAATTACGCGAAAAAGATCATAATGTTCCTCTTATTTTTATAACTAATATGGTTCAGTATGCCATTCAAGGCTATCAGGTTGACGCCATTGACTACGTCTTAAAGCCAATTCAATATGCTCGTTTTGAATCCCTGATGATTAAAACAATGAAGATCGTCGGTTCCAACAAAGATAAAGAAATCATTCTAAAGACCACAGGGGGCGCTAAAAAGGTCTCTTTATCTTCAATTCTCTATGTTGAAATTAAAGATCATTTATTGATCTATCATCTTGAAAATGATGAAGAGGTAGAAGTCTGGGGCACTTTGGCCAGTGCTAAATCTTCGCTTCCAGATGATATGTTCTCCCGTTGCAGCAATTCCATCATCATCAATATTCAGAAAGTAACATCGATAGACAAAGAAAAGGTTTATCTGACTAACCGAAAGATTCCGATTTCTTTCTCCCGCAGTAAAAAGAAAGATGTCCTAAGTAAGTTGAATGATAAGAAGGTTTCTTTGTATTGAACTATCTATACTTAGTTGCCTACTCATCGTTGTTCTTCGTGGAATTTCTTTTGTCTTTCTTTTTATCCGCTAAAGACTTAAAGAAAAGAAAACTATTTCCGGTTAAAGCCATGATTTTAATTGCCCTAAGTCTTTTAATCGTCTTCCTCTTATCTTATTTTTATTATTTTGCTCCTGAAAGCCAGCAATCATATTGGCTGTTAATCTCCGTTTTTCTTTTTTATGTTCTAGACGCAGTAGCCATGGTCAACTTATACGAAACCAGCATTGCCTATGCCTGTTTCTCTGAAAGTGCGTTAGGCTTAACTCATTTCCTAGCTAGACAAATAGGAAGCCTTATCGTCATTTCCTTAAACAATGCCTTTTCCACCATCAACGAATATTACAACATGCTGATTGAATTAGCTTCTTTTGGAATCGTTATGGCCTTTACGCAACGGTTCTTTATTTCCCGTTACCAAGAGAAAATCGATAAAATTGGTTTAAAAGACTTATTATTCTTCAGTATCTTCTTCTCCCTTGTGTCTTTAGCAATGGAAGCCATGGAAATCTACATTCAAGTAACCACCACCTCCTACATCATGATGCTCATCATCTGTGAAGTCTTCTATGGTTTAATGATGTTCTTGATTTACTATTCCTTACTTAATCAAGGCGAATCCGAAGCTGAAATAGCAGTAATCAAGCAGATTTGGGTGGAAGATCGAAAGCACTATGAGATTCAAAAAGAAAACATGGAAATGATCAATATCAAAGTCCATGATTTGAAGCATCAGATTGAAGATATCAAAACAACCGGCGTTGTGAATGACAAAATCGTCAATCAATTAGAAGAATCAGCTGATATTTATCAGTCCATCGTCCAAACCGGGAACGAAGTCCTGGATGTCATTCTCTCCTCCGTATCCTTACGTTGCCAGAAAAACAAAATCGTACTGACTTGTATGACTGATGGAAAAGCCATTTCCTTTATGGATACACAGGATATCTATTCCCTCTTTGGCAATATGCTTGATAATGCTCTTGATTATGAAAGCAAGATAACTGATTCATCTAAACGTTTCATATCTTTGACCATCAAAGCCATTAACAATAAAGTCTTCATTCACTGCGAGAATTTCTTTTTGGAAGAGAACTATAATGCCAATGATTTTCTCAAGACTGATAAGCCGGATAAAGAGAACCATGGTTTTGGAACCAAGTCGATGGGCAAGATTGTTGATAAATATAAAGGAACTATAAGTCTTTTCATCGCTGATAAGATGTTTCAGGTTGATTGTGTGATTCCAATCGGTAAAGGCAAAAAAGAATGAAAAAGAAATCATCCAGATTCTATATTTTGTTCTCTATTATCGGAACTATCATAGCTTTTGCAACTTGCCTTGCAATTGTCGGGGCTTCTATCATGCAAAAGAAGTCATTGGACGATTATCCAAAGTATTCCTATCATGAATACATCGACCGCAGTGAAGCCAAAACTTTCAAAGAAGACTCCGGCGCTCAAATTTATGAAGCTGAATCTTTGACACTTTCAGGTTCCGCAGAAGTCGAAGACAATATTCATGCTTCTAACCAGGAAGTAGTAACGGAATTGTTCACTGGATCATCTTTAACTTTAGAAGTAACGGCTTCTTATTCTTTAGAGGCAAAGCTTGTGGTTGCCACCTCCTATGTTTCTCAGACCGGTAAAGCAATCAGCGCCTCTAACTTAATGACCTTATCCGTGAACTCAAACGAAGTAAAGCTTCCTTTGGAAATCAATCCTTCGTTTGATGAATATGATTTCACAGAGAACGCTTTGGCTTTAGTGAGTCTTAATGAAGGAGATAACGAAATCAAGATTACCTCCTTTTCTAACACTTATTCCATTGATTACCTGGTTTTAATTTCTTCGAAAGAAAAGACCACTAAAGAAACATCAATTGGCTATCAAAGCGGTGACTTCAAGAGTCAGGAAAAGAAACAGGTCTTTGAAGCTGAACGACAGCAGAATATTCAAGGAGCCGTCATTGTCGCTGATGAAAAGGCCTCCACGAAATATTCCGTCTTCTTTACAAGTCCGGATGATTCTATATCCTTTTATTTCTCCAGTGATGAGAAAGCCACAACCTCTTTAGCTATCCAAGCTCGGAAGAAGAGCGAATCGAGTAATACTCCGGGTGTGCAAATCACGGTCAATAATGTAGAAATCAACAATCAGCCTTTCTCTTTAATGACATCTTCTTATAGTAGTCTTGACTTTGGAAACATTGATTTGATCAAAGGCAGCAATACCATTACTCTCAAAAACCTAGGTGGTTTCTTCTATCTGGATTCTCTGACTTTGAACAGTGATATTAATCTATCGGCCGCAATTTCCAATGAGCGTTTTGAGGCAGAGGATGCCACTTTAGTCAATGGCTGTTCAATTTCCGGCTCAAATCATGATATAGTCGGCTATAACCTGCCTGGCACCTATGTTGATTTCACTCTCAATACCCTAGAAGCCTGCTATTCCCGTCTAACAATCCGTTTATCATATGTGGGGAAGGAGCTTAATATCTCCAATGTCATCCGATTTACTTTGGATGATGAGTATTTCGAGCCTTTATCCTATACCTTAGTACCAACTGACTATGACAATTTCTTTGATGTCTTAGTCAATAATATTGTCATTGATGAAGGAAAGCACTCCTTGAAAGTCATTTCCAAGACTGGCAATTATGATTTGGATTGTATCACTTTGTTCAATACTAGAATCGATGAAGCCACTACTACTTTGAAAATGGAAGGAGAAGATTTGATTCTCTTAGGCGATGAAGTCAAGAACTATAGCCGTAAAGCCTCCAATAGTCTTTTCATTTCCAATTCCAGTTCCACTTCTTCCATCCTTTTATATGTGTATCTGAAAGAAGCTTACAATTTAAGACTTACCATGGCTTTATCTTATTTAAGTCCGGCTAGCACTAATTCAGCTAACCTCTTTGACATGACCATCAATAATGAAACGATTAAAGAAGAAGGGGTGGAAATATCGACATCCAGTGCCGTTGATCAGTTTAAGGACGTTAATTTTGGAGAAATTGCCTTCAATCAAGGCATGAACATCCTTCGAATCAACAATAAAGGCATCGTTTATCAGCTCGATAATTTAATCTTAACTAGAAGTTGATTACCAAATAAGAAAAAAATGAAAGCCCTTACGAAATATAGAGACTATTTTTTTCACGCCTAAATATAATCAAGTCAAAGAAATAGAAATCATCAGATTCTATTTTTCATCATTATTATGGGAGGACGCAAATAATGAAAAAATCAGGTTTATTCTTAGCTATTGCTTCATTAGTTTTAGTTACTGGATGTGGCGGAACCGGTACTTCCAATACTAGTGGGGATGTTTCCGCTTCTTCTACCTCAGCTACTGCTCAGACAATTAAAATCAAATTGACTGGTGAAGGAACGGTTATGGTTGGAAAAACCACTAACTTAACCGTCACTCTTACCCATGATACGACTAAAGCCGGCTTCGATATTGCCATGGCTGATGACTCTATTGCCACCTGCTCGATTAATTCCGATGGCACAGTTCTGATTACCGGCAAGAAAGTCGGAACCACTAAGTTTACTGCTACTGCTAAAGCTGACACCACTATTTCCGCTAGCTTAGATATCAGTGTCATCTCAGTCGTCAATCCGGTGATCACCATTGCCGCTGATAAGACTTTAGCTACTCAGAAAGATACCATTTCTTTAACGGCAACCGTTACTGATTATGATGGCGCTATCACTTACAACTGGAAGTCTTTATATTCCAAGGGAACTTTCACTGGTTCCACCACTTCTAACGCAGTCACCTATACCTGCAACAATTTTGGCTCTGATACCATTCAGGTTTCTTTCCAAGTCGGTTCTGATACGTTCAAGAAGACAATCGGAGTCTTCATCAAGGCTGATCACACTACTGGATGGACAGCTTTATCAACAGCTGATGATGTCAAGACCAAGCTCTTAACCGCTGCCACTATCAGTGGAAATTATTATCTTACGGCTGATATTGATTTAGCTAACTACACAATTCCGTATACTGGAAGTTCTTTTGCCGGTGTTTTAGACGGACAGGGTTATTCCATCAAGAATTACACCGTCAATGGTAACACGGCCGATAAGTATTCTAACGGCGGTTTCTTCTCAGCCACGGAAGCTGGGTCAATCATTGCTAATATTGGATTCGATGGTGTCACTATCGGAGAACAGGGATCTGGCTGGGGTACAGCTCCTATTTGTGCTGCCTGTTCCGGAAGTTTAGAGAATATCTTTGTTTCAGTAACCCACACTTTCGATAATTCTTCTTTGATTGATTCTAAACAGTGGTTCCCCTTCAATTCAGCCTTAGTTGGTGTCTTCAAGGAAGGAAGCACTTATCGTAACATTGTCGTCAACGTCAATAAGACTCCTGAAGCCGGCTATAAGACTATCTTCGCAGATGTTGCTTATCCAGCTGGTGGATCTCAAGGCACAAGTGCCCAGAATGCTCAGACTTTCTCTGTTGTCAACTTCTACACTGATTCCACAGTCATCGGTGGTTCTGTCTGGGAATGGGGAAGCCCAGTTGAAGATCAGACTACTTATCACACTGGCATCAATTGGACTAATGCCACTGTTGATTCCTATGCTGATTTGGATTCCCATATCTTTGATATCAAAGAGAATCAGATGCCGACCATTAAGGCCTTAGCCTAAAAACATCTTAATATCCTATCTTTCTTAGATTGCTAAAATATTTGTAGTAGAAGTGAATAAGGCTGATGAATAATCAGCCTTATTTGTATAAAGGAAAGTACATACCATGAAAAGAATCAGTCCCTTAATCTTAATTTGCTTAATGAGCCTTAACTCCTGTGAGATGCTCTTTTCAGGTAATTCTAATTCCAGTTCTTCAAGTTCTGCTGAGTCTACAACTAGCAGCTCTCTTGCCAGTACAGAAGAAGATTCTTCTTCAAATAGCAGCTCTGAAGCAAGCTCATCGACATCATCCTCTTCCAGTAGTAAAGAAACTGGCTGGAAATTATCCTGGTCAGATGAATTCACTTCTGCTAGTTTGAATACCAATGTCTGGGAAAGCATGACCGGAAACGGTGATGCCTATGGTATCTCTGGTTGGGGAAACAATGAGGCTGAATATTATCAAAGCAGCAACTCTTCCATTAGAGATGGCAATTTAGTAATCACCGGTAAGAAAGAGTCAGTTGGCAGTTATTCTTATACTTCATCAAGACTTAGAACTAAAGGAAAAGTGACTGCCACGTATGGTAAGATTGAAGCCCGTATCGCCCTTCCTGCCGTTCAAGGATTATGGCCGGCATTTTGGATGCTTCCAGAAAGCAACTATGAGAATCAGGGTTGGCCTCATTCTGGTGAGATTGACATCATGGAAGCCAAGGGAAGACTAACCAATCAGACCTCTGGCGCTCTTCATTATTCAAACGATTCTAATCAACACACTTATGATTCAGCTACTAATGTCTTCAAACTAACTGATTACACTACCATTTCTTCCTACCATAACTATGGCATCATTTGGAATGAAGAAGGCATTACTTGGTATTGTGATGATAATCAGTTTTTGACTGTTTCTTCTTCGACTTGGCATACTAATGCTTATTCCACAAATGATGCCTCCCCTTTTAATCAGCCTTTCCATATTCTTTTGAATATGGCAATCGGCGGTAACTTCGATAACGGGGTAATGCCACCTGATGAGTTTACCAGCGCTGAAATGTTAGTCGATTATGTCAGAATCTACGATTGGATTAGTTAATAAAAGATTTGTTAGCGCTTTCAGTATTTCCTGTGTTTTTTGATTTAAATACTTCTTTAGGATTCACCAATTCTTTATTCACTAATATTTAAAAAAATAATAAAAGAGCACAAATTTGTGCTCTTTTATTCATTGTTAGACAGGTTTTATATTAATTGAAGTGAATATACAATTTTGTTACAATACTTTCATTAAAGAGGTGTTTAACATTATGAAAAAAACTAAAAATTTACTATCTTTGATTGCTTTTGTCGCAACCTTGACACTAACTGGATGTGGTACTGCTGATATCAGCAGCTCAGCATCAACCAATTCAACTGCCTCCTCAATATCTTCTAGTTCTGATTCGGCTTTATCTAGTTCGTCGGAAACAGATAAAGAAATGGAAGGCACAGGAACTCAAGTTGATCCTTATCTGCCTTTGACTGCCAAGCACTTAAAATCGCTTCAAGACAAAATAGTCGGTTCCACTTCCGTTTACATTTCTTTGAGCAATGATATTGATCTTAAAAATGAAGAATGGTCGCCTCTATGTCAAACTGAGACAAAAATCGCTGACATTGTCTTAATAGGCAACAATCATACAATTAAAGGCCTGAAGATAACCGCCTCCACGGAAGACACTACTGGTGTTTATGGTTTGTTCGGTTATGCAACCGGAAGAATTTCTGACTTAACCGTTGAAGGCAACATTGATGTCACATCCATGAACGATTTATCATTAGCAGGATTGGTTTGTGGATATGCGGCTAACCTCTCTCTCAATAATGTAAAAGCTGTCGGTGATGTAACCATATCTGATGATGCAAGCACTGTTAATCAAGGTTCTTATGTTGGAGGAATGGTTGGATTCTATTCCTGTATAAAAGCAAAATACATAACTGTCCAAGGCTGTTCTTTCAAAGGATCAGTTGTTTCAAGCAGTGATTATATAGGTATCGCCGGCGGATTAATTGGAGGTTCCGACACTAACACTTCATCACTTGGAATCTGTGCTCTTAATACCAATTATGTTGAGGCCACAGATGTGACTGGGACGGTTATAGCTGGTGGATTAATCGGTTCCAGTAATTATTATTTCAGTGCAGTAAACAATGTGGTAGTCGCTGATAAAATTGAAACCACGGGTGCTTTTTCAGCTGACGCTTATGCTGGTGGCATTGTTGGAAGTGATTACTATGAGAATGCCATTCTTTATAATATTGCTAAAGTAGGTAAAGTCATATCTGGCAAAGCTGCTACTAAAGGAAATGCCGGTAAGATTGTTTCTAGCATTTTTGCTGACGGCTATAAAGAAAACGAAAATATTAAGGGTGATGCTGTAGTTGGCAATGTTTCTATTGCCACAACCGTAACCGGTGCCAACACCTTAGCTCCAGCTGACACGGATATCACTACTCTAACTACTGCTGGTCTTCAAGCAATGGGATTTGTTTCAGGTGCCTGGACTTTAAAAGATGGTGAACTTCCAGTCCTTAAGGAAAACGCTGGTGACGCTTTGTTAGATAAGACACAGACGGCTACCATCAAGGCCGGATATGAAGGTGGAAAAGATGACCAATACAGTTTTACAGCTGGCTACATCAATGATTTCGATAATAAAGTCACTCGTAAAGGCTATAACTTAATTGGAGCTAGTTATACTGAAGACAGCTATGTCGCCTATCGCTGGTATGCACCTTTGAATGTTGCTCCGACTCTCTATAATTTCTGGTTTGATGCTTCTACAATTACTGGCTATTGGAAAGGCGCAGATACCTACAATTTTGTTATCAATATCGTTGATGATGGCACTTTTGTTGCTTATTTTGACGATTCAGCCACTGCTAAAGGCTCTTGGTGGTGTGATGGTTCTTACTTTATCTTCACAGTCGACTATGATACTGCCCCTTATGAAGATCAAGTAGCCATCTTCCAAACTGATGGTACTTTCACCTTCCCGGATGCTAACGCTGATGAATATGTCTACAAATACACTAAACAGGCTCTTGATTTTGGCTATTGGGGTGATGATGATGGCCATGTCTTATTCCTCAATGGTGATGGAACCGGTACTTATACTGATGGCGGCTCTTTAATCAATGTCACTTATAAGTTCAAGGATAATGTCATTACGGACATCACTGTTGGAAACTACTATTCTCCGGCTACTCCGACTTTTAAAGATGGTGCCATGTCCTTGACACTCGATGATGGCGACAGTCCTTTCACTCTCACTTTGACTAAAAAGAACGGCATTCCTGATTATACCAATTGGTCCTGCGTGGGAAATTATAGTGGAATCAAATACAATATCAAATTAACTAATGATGGCAACTTCAACGCTTATAAGGTTGGCTCTACTAACCTGTATGCTCAGGGTGGCTACCGGGCTTACGGAAGTAAAACTGGCAATGCAAGTCTTACTATGAAATGCACTGGCATCTCTTTAAATGCCAACTATAACTACAATTCCACGAAGGATGTCTTAGTTAAAAACGATGGCTCTGATATCTATGCTAAGACCGGTACTTATCAGAAGACATTCAAGACAAGCAATAGTAGTGTCTACATCTACCAGTTCAGTGATGCCAACTATTTAGTCATCAACGGCAAATTAGATACTAAGACAGCTATTACGGGAACCCTTACAGAGGGAGCAACAATTCAAATTGGAACTAGCTCATATACCATCACAAACGGTGTCTTGGTGTTCAATGATCCAGCTCCGGATGTCACTCCTTTAGTCAACACTTATGAAGCCAGTATTGGTTCCACGAAGATTACTTTAGTTCTGAATGCTGATAAAACCGGTACTTATAATGGTTCTGCTATCACTTACGCTTATGATGGAACCAAGATTACCTTCACTCTTGATAAAGCCACTTTCTCTTTGACTTGGAATAGTACCGACAAGACTTTGATTGGCACCAAGACTGAAGGAGAAACAACCACGAACTTATCCTTTGCCGTCAAGAAGGAAGAAGAAGAAACTAAGAACGCAACTGGTAATTGGACTGGAACTTTCATGGGTAACACTTGGAAGTTAGCAGTTAAATCTGACGGTACCTGCACCCTTACTCTTCCGGCAGCGGCAATTGATGGGACTTGGTCTGGCACCTTAACCGGAACTATTAATATCTCTTGTGGGGACTACAGGGGAAGTTGCGTCTATAGTTCTACAAACGATACACTAAAAGCGAATTTAGAGGACAGCGATTATAATTCTTATTCAGTTGAATTCTCTCGTGCTGCTTAAATACTAGATATTCTATAAGCCTTTCTGGGTTTTTCTTGGAAAGGCTTTTTATTTGACAAAAGCGTCGAAAAGACAAAAGCGTTGTAAAATTTTCTTTTTCGCCAAAGGCCTGATTTTTTACTTAGTTGGTAGCATTTCTTAAGTTCAAGTTTAAATAATGAACCTCTTTTGTTTCAAATTAAGAAAGGGCTACCCTTTTTTCTTACAAATAATCAAATAAGATTGGTCATTTTCAGTGGCATTAATTACATGAAAATCGTCATTAAAAAAAGACGCCTCTTCATTAACTGGAAAAAGTTTTCTTGACAATCCAGGCATGCAATCTTTATGAAAAAAGTTGATTTCAGAGCGAGAAAAATTATGAGCTATGATGAATATTCCTTGAGGAGTTAAGGATTTAAAAAGAGCTTCCTTAAGAGCATGTCTATCCAGAAAATGAGGATAGGCATTGAAAATAACTGCACAATCGAAAATAGGATTGTTAAGCTTTAAAAAATCTCCACACTCAAATGTTATGTTTGGGTTGCTTTTATGTTTTTGCATTGCAATATCAATCATTTTACTTGATATATCAATTCCAATAACTTCGTTTTTTGAAAGCTTATATAAGTCATCAGTAATAATCCCAGTTCCGCATCCGATATCTAACACTTTCATTCCTTCCTTGATTGGTAGCTTTGAACTGAAGGAACTTATCTCCTCTTGGCTTTTAGTTTCATGTTGATCCCATGATTGTGCTTTGGAATCAAAGAATTCGCTTATTTTATTTTGGTCCATTTTATTTATTGTTTTCTTAGATTATACCAATGCTTAATCGTTTTTCAAAATCAATAAATCAATATTTTCAGGCTATATTTTTTTGGAAATTTTTCATTGCTTTTCTATTAATTGAAAGCCCTTTTTTAGGTGCGTTGACTTTCTAATTTTATCTTCATAAAATGGCTTCAGTTCATTGAACCAGTTTTCTTTTGATGACTGGTAAAAGGGAGGTAACAATGAAAAAGAAAGTTCTATTAGTTTTAGCTTCAGGCTTATTGGCCTTAGCAAGTTGTGAAGGAATTTCATCCATATCGGAGAAATTAAGTTCTTCAGCTGCTTCATCTACTGCCGCTTCCTCTCAGGGTTCTAGTTCATCTGACAAAACCTCATCCTCTTCTAGTAGTGAAAAAGAAAGTTCTTCATCTTCGGAGACTCCAGCCTCTTCATCCTCTAGTACCGCTCCAGATTCTTCTAGCTCTGCTCCCGTTAAGAATCCAAGTGTTACTTCTGTCACCGTTACCGGTGAAGGAACAATCGAAATCGGGGGTACTACTACTTTAACTGCATCTGTAATCGTCGTTGATGATGCTAGCCAAGATGTCACTTGGTCCAGTGATACCGAAACTGTAGCCACTGTTGATAACGGCGTTGTCACCGGTGTCAGTGCAGGAACTGCTGTCATCAAAGCCACTTCTACTTTTGATAATACAAAGTTCGGTACTTTGACTATTACCGTCAACGCCAAAGCCGAAATCAGTTTGACTTTAGCTTTAAGAGATGGTGACAAGAGTGATTTAACTGAAGGCGGCGGAGCTAATTTAGTCACTGCTACTTTAGCTAATGCACCAACTGATGCCATTATTTCCTATGCTTGGGCTACTAGCTCAAATGCCGTTGCTATCGGTTCAGCTGTGGCTGCTGGATTTAAAGAGAATTCCCAGTGGGTTACTCCTAGTAACTATGGATCGGCTACTGTTACTTGCACTGCCACCTATAATGGAAAAGAATATCCTGCTTCAATGGATTTCACTGTGGCTGCAAACTATGCTTCTTATACTATGATTAATACCGCTTCTGAATTCTTAGCCATGGTTGAAACTAAAGGCACTATTACTACTAAGTATGCTTTAGGAAGCAATATCGATTTAAATGGCGCCATTTTAAACGGACGTGGCCAGAACAATGCTGATCAAGGCAATGTCTTCTCAGGAACCTTAGATGGCTGTGGCTATACTGTTAAAAACTTTACTATCAAGAATGAATCCACTTATGAAACTGATAAAGCTACTGGTATCTTCTGGCTATTCAATGGTGTATTGAGAGATATTCATCTCATTGGTACCATAAATTCCGCTGGCTTCTCCGGCTTATTAGCTAAGGAAGTCAATGGCGGAAGTATCGAAAACTGCATCTTTGAAGCCACCAACACTCAAAAGGGATCTGATTGGACTTTTGGAAGAAACGGTGTTATTGCAAGTTGCATCTCCGGTGCTGCTACAATTAACAACGTCATTACCAAATTAACTGCTGAAGATGCTATGTGTTTCCCCTTCTTTGCTTATTCATTTAATGATGCTGGTACCTTTAAGATTCAGAATGGCTACACCAATATTGCACACGATACTACTAATGAGAACTTCAAACCCTTCAACCCTAACGGCGGAACAATAACTGATACCCATGTTTCTAACTTAAACGCCGTTGATTTCGCTTCCTGCACTAAGGATAGTTTCAAGACTTTGTCTGATAAATTCTTCATTTTTGCCGATAATAAAATGCCAGTCTTAAAACATGATACTGATGCTTTTGATGTTTTAAGTCCAGTAGTTGAATTCACTTCAACTAAAAAGACAGTCAAAGTCGGTGAAACTATAACTTTGACTGCAGAAATCAAATACGGAACTGGTACCATTGCCTTTACTTCCTCCGATAGCACTGTGGCAACCGTTGATTCAGCAACAGGTGTAGTCACCGGTGTCAAAGAAGGTACTGCTACTATCACTGCTTCCGTAACTATTGATTCTAAGGAATACAAGGCCACCGTTGATATTACCGTTAAAGCTGCCGGTCAGGAAGAGGATGTCTCTACTCGCTTTGCCGTCAAACTTTCTTCTGCTGTCGGTGGAGCCTGGCTTAAGGCTCATGTCACTTGGGCTGAAGGTTATACTTTAACTGCCGCCGATGTTGATAACACCACTGCCAAGATTGTTACCTCAACTGGATCAACCTTAACCTCAAATGGCATAGTAGGAGAAACTACAACCAGTGCAACTGAAATCGTAATGGGATTAGGTTTCCCGAGTGCTGAATTCGTTGCTGCCGCCAACCACACCTTCACTATCAATGTTACTTTGAATGATGTCACCTGCAAACTAACAGAAGTCTTTACGGGCAAGGCAGATACTACCGATGCTTACTTTGATGTCGTCTCCCAGTCCTGCACTCTTGCTGAATAATTCAAATTAGTTTTCTCAAAAGGCCCCATTAACTTAAATGGGGCCTTTTACATCTGTTGGGTTTTCAATAGTTTATAATAGTTAAACTTAAAGTTGTCTATTATTAATCATAAGGAGTAATCAAATGAAAAAACTTCAAACAATAATTAGTTTAGTAACAATGATTTTACTTTGCAGCTGCGGAAACAATTCCAGTACCATAAACTCTGGAATTGATAGCTCCAACTCGGGCTCTACAAATTCAGATAGTGAAAGCAGCGATAATTTGTCTTCTTCAACCATTGATGATTCAAAATCCAGTACTTCATCAGCCTCAGTTGAATCCGGTGATCCTACTTCTATTAAGGGGATCAGCAATACTACAATCAAAACCGGTCACTACTTTGATGCTTTTGAAGGTGTCTCAGCTGCTTCTTCAACAGGTATTGATATTACCGATCATATCAGTTGCAGCGGCTATGTTGATTATGGAACCGTAGGCACTTATGTTTTAACATATACCCTTAACTACAATTCCAAAACTGAATCAGCTCAGCGAACAATCATTGTCAGTGACAATGCTACTTACACAGCGCCAATTAATAGTAAATCGCATACTACCAATACACAAGTTAATCTTAAAGATGGCTCTTATGCAACCGGTTCAACTAAAGCTCCAAGTCCAGCGACTCCTAGCAATATTAGAGCTGATTTATTAGAAAACCCAGTGCCGACTAATTCTTGGTACAGTGGTTTATTCACTAACCCTTCCAATACCGGTCTTTATATCAATCAGTATCGTTCCAGCTTCATTGATGGAGCAGTTGAAATCTCCGATGTCGGAATCGGTGGTGATCAAGTTTACCGTACTAACAAAGATATGGCTGACAATGGTTCCTATAACAGTAAGACCCTCTCTAACTTCACTCCCACTTTCCGAGATTTAAAAATTAAA
>JBAXZY010000013.1:0-27467 GCA_041670045.1 Bacilli bacterium
CTGAATTAGCTTCTTCCTTGCTTGCCTTGAATAAACGGTACGGTCGCTATCAGTCTTAATTTGGTTCTACTAGGCAAGATCTATCAATTCTGCCTATGGAATATCTTAGCTGTCGACAGACTTTCATAACTGTAAGAGAACTGTGAAAATCTGCGTCTGGATGGACTTTTCAAAAATAGGAGGATACACATTTTATGAAAAGCACGAAGTATTTAGTGTCGTTATTAGGTGTCGTCGCTATGGCTGTTACTGGATGCGGTGGAACTTCTTCTACTCCTTCTGCTTCTAATACTTCTTCTTCGGCTGCTGATCATGGTTCTGTCAAACTTACTTTGACAATTGCCGGTCCGGAAGCTCAGGCTGATTTCAATAAGGCCAGAGTTCAGGAATATTTAACTGATAATGGTTATACCAACGTTAAATTCACCTATATGAATATGGGTGAAGATGTTGCTGATACCGCTGTTACTGATTGGTCAACTGGACCGGATATCTACGCCTTTGCTTCTGATAAGATCTTAAATCTTGCTAAGAAAGGTGCCTTATCTACTGTTCCTACTACTTATGTCACCAATATGACCAACGATATGAATTCCTCTGCTATTACTGCTGGCACTTTAGGTGAAAAGGTTGTTGCTTATCCTTATGCCGGAGATAATGGTTACTTCCTTTATTACAATACTGATTTAGTTCCAGCTGACAAGACTGATAGTGTTGAACACATTATTGCTGCCTGTGAAGCTAAAAGCGTCAAGTTTGCTTATCCTTTAAACACTGCCTTCTACTCCATGGCTGAATTGATGACTTGGGGAAGCAGATTCGGTGTCACTATGAGTGACGATGGCACAGCTATTGATTCAATTACTGCTGACTTCAATACTGATAAGGGCTTAAAGGCTGCTAAGGCTATGAAGCAGATGATTGATAGTGATACTGTCTCTCATGCTGCTGGCTGCCAGGCTGCTCCTACTGCTGCTAACAAAGTTGGTGCTGTCGTTGATGGTTCTTGGAATGCTGGGGCTTATAAGAAAGCTGTTGGTGATAAATTAGGTGCTTGCAAGCTTCCTACTATCACCGTTGGTGGCGAAACTAAGAATTTGACTTCCTTCTTAGGATACAAACTTTATGGCGTCAACTCTGTCATTACTCAGAAAGATACCACTAGAGCTGCCCTTGACCATGCTATCTGCAACTATCTTGTCAGTGAAAAGGTTCAGTCTGCTAGATTTGACACTTTTGCTACTGCTCCGACCAATAAGGCTGTCGCTGCCTTAGACAAGGTTAAGAATGATATTTGCGTCAAGGCTATTGCTGATCAGTCCACTTATGCTGTTCCGCAGACTGTTGTTCCTGGCAATGCCTGGACTGCTCCTGTCGCTGTCTATACTGGTCTTGTTGATGGAACAATCTCTACTGATGAACAAATCACTGCTGCTCTTGCTACTTTAAATCAGTCCATCATCAATTCCGATAAGAACTAACACTTTCGTCGCTTGATAGAATCAGGGTAGGCAAAAAACTTGCCTACCCTCTTCCTATTTATTTAAGCAAATTGGAAAGGAGGCATACTTATGGCTGAGGCTGTTGCAGAAAGTCAGCTGGAGTATTTGTCTTTAAACAAAGGACAGAAAGTTCTATATAAAATAGGACACTTTTTTTCAGCTATACCTAAGAAATTAGGTCATTTTTTTAGTTCTATTCCCTCTAAAGCCCGTAAGCAGGGTCATGGTATTACCAAAATTGGCAAGAACATTGCTGATTCAGTAGTTGATGGTGATTGGAAGACCCGTTTATCTTTATTAGTAATGGGGTCTGGCTTAGTTACTCGTCATCAGATTATCCGCGGTGTTCTTTATTTCCTATATGAAGTTTTCTTTATTGTCTATATGATTCTTGTTGGTAATTCCAGTCTCAAGGGTTTACCGTCCTTAGGTCAACTAGGACGTGTAGAATATACCATTCAGGTTGTTGCTGATGGCATGCCAATGGAGATGTCCACTTACTTGTTCTTTGACGATTCTTTTACAATTTTGCTTTATTCCATTATCACTATTTGTCTGATATTGGTATTTGTTTTCCTTTGGTACAACCAATTGGTTGATTCTCTTTCACTACAAAGAAAGAGTTATATTGGTAAATACGCTTCTGATAAGCAAACATTGAAAAACGCTTTGGATAAAAACTATGATAAGACCCTTTTGTTCTTACCAATGTTAGGTTTAGTTGTTTTCACTGTCGTTCCAATGATCATGATGATCATTGTCGGCTTCACTAATTACAATTCAAGTCATATGACACCAACTAAGATGTTTGACTGGGTTGGCTGGTATAACTTCTCAAATTTGTTTACTTCTAGTGGAAGTAGCGGTCATGTTTTCTTGGAAGTCTTTGGTAAAGTTCTGCTTTGGACGTTGGTTTGGGCATTCTTTGCTACTTTCTCAAACTACTTCTTAGGCATGATTGTGGCTATGATCATCAACATCAAAGGTATCAAACTGAAGAAGCTTTGGAGAACAATCTTGATTACGACCATCGCTGTTCCGCAATTCATTTCTTTGCTCTTGATGTCCAATATGTTCTCCTCAACAGGTGTTGTCAATAACCTCTTAGAAAGCTGGGGTTGGATCAATAAAGCCATTCCGTGGTTCACTGATGCCACTTTAGCTAAGGTCATGATTATTCTTGTCAATACCTGGATTGGTATTCCATATACGATGCTGATCTGCACTGGTCTATTGATGAATATTCCGGAAGAATTATATGAATCAGCGAAGATTGATGGCGCCAGTCCGTTTAAGATGTACTTCAAGATCACTCTTCCTTATATGCTCTTTGTCACTACTCCTTACCTTATTTCTCAGTTTGTTGGCAACATCAATAACTTCAACGTCATCTACTTCCTTTCTGGCGGTGGGCCTGTGTTTGTCTACTCCGGAACTAACATTCCTTATCAGGTATCCGGATCCGGTGTCGGTCAGACTGATTTGTTAATCACTTGGATCTACAAGCTTTCTGTTACTGCTACTAGCAGTGATTATGGTACAGCTTCAATTCTTGGCTTGATGATCTTCGCTGTTGTAGCCTTCTTCTCACTCATCTTCTATGGCAATTCGCGTTCTGTAAATGATGAGGAGGAATTCCAGTAATGACTTTACCAGTAGAAAATAAAGCTAAAGCCCATTATCGTTCGCACAAGCGGGCTCTTCACATTCGCAACTTCCTGATTTATACCCTCCTTGTAATCATCTCAATTATCTGGCTGATTCCTTTTGTCTATTTAATCTTCCAGTCGCTTAGTTCAACGTATGCTCCTAGTTATTTCATGCCTTATTTAAACACTTCTGAAAACATCGCCGCCGGCTATCCTATCTGGACTGGTGCTAACTATGTCACTTTGTTCACTGATACTAATTATGCTTTCGGTAGATGGTACTTGAATTCCTTAGTAATTGCTATTGTCTCCTGTGCAATTGAGACGGTTATGGTCTTAGGAACTTCCTATGCTCTTTCCCGTCTTCGCTTCCGTCTCCGTAAACCGATTATGAAGCTGATGCTGATCTTAGGTATGTTCCCTGGCTTCCTCTCCATGATTATTATCTACTTCATCTTGAAACTAATGAATCTGACAGGCAACATTTTCTCTTTGATTCTTATCTACTGTGCTGGTTCAGCAATGCAGTATTACATTGCCAAAGGCTTCTTTGATACGATTCCTCGTTCTTTGGATGAAGCGGCCATGATTGATGGCGCTGACAAGAACACAGTTTTCTTCAAAGTGGTCATGCCTCTTTCTAAGCCAATTGTTGTCTATACCATCTTGATTACTTTCACTTCTCCTTGGGGAGACTTCATGATGGCCAGTTACTTAGCTCAAGGCAAAAATGAGCTGATGACTGTCGCTGTCGGTTTACAGCAAATGCTTTCCTTAGCTAATAAGACAACTTATTTTGGAACCTTCTGCGCTGGCGGTGTCTTTGTTGCTGTACCGATCATGGTTCTCTTCTTCTGGTTACAGAAATATTATGTTGAAGGTATTACCGGAGGAGCCGTCAAAGGCTAAAGCGAATGAAAAGAAACATTATTCTTTCCTTGTTAACTATTGTTTTACTAACTTCCTGCCAAGGCGGGGACAGTGTTTCTGATCTCTCTGGTACTTCTGACTCGGCTTCATCTTCTATTTCCGGTGAATTTAAGGATGCCGCTTTAACTGATGACATCATCGATGACAATTATCGGAACTATTATGAAATCTTTGTTACTTCCTTTGCTGATTCCAATAAGGATGGCATTGGTGATTTAAATGGCATTGACAGCAAACTATCTTATCTGCGTGATCTAGGCTATACCGGTATCTGGCTGACTCCTATTTTTGCTTCTAATTCGTATCATAAGTATGACACTAACGATTATTTCCAGATTGATTCTTCTTTTGGAACACTGGATGATTTAAAGAAACTAGTGTCAGATGCCCATAAATTGGGCATCAAAGTCATCTTGGATGGTGTTTTTAACCATACCAGTGGCACTAATTCCTGGTTTAATTCCGCTTTGCTGGCTAAACAAAAAGAATTGGCCGGCACAACGATGACCGAAGAGGAAACCAATTATGCTTCATTATATACTTTCTTTGATACGGAAAAGGAAGCATCCTCGGCTAATTGCCGTTATGCAAGAGCCGGAGCCAATGATTTCTATTATGAATGCAACTTCGATAACAATATGCCGGAGCTCAACTTCAATTCCGAATTCACTTATACGAAGATTAAATCTATTATTGACTACTATATGGCGGATGATATTGGTATTGATGGGTTCCGTTTGGATGCTGTCAAATATTATTTTCTGAATAACACGGCTAAGAATGTTACTGCTCTTTCTCGAATTGAAGGAATGGTCCATGCTAATGATGCTAACGGCTATTGCGTTGGTGAATGCTGGGATTCGGAAGCTACTATCACCAGTTATTATCAAAGTGATTTAGATTCCTACTTCTATTTTCCGGGATCGGGCAGTGATGGTTTCATTTCATCTTCTTTAGCTATCTTTGGCTCACCTAAAAATAAATACTTGAATGGATTGAAAGCAATGATTACGGCTGCTTCTAATCATATCCCCGCTCCATTCCTTGATAATCATGATATGGGTCGAATGACCAAAGGCGGAAATAAATTGATGTCGAAGTTCCAATTAGGACTACTTGGAATGCTTAATGGGACCACCTTCAATTATTATGGTGATGAAATAGGTATGTCCAGTTCCAATAATCCCGGTGGTGACTATTCTGACAGCAATTACCGCACTCACTATTATTGGGATGATGATACTCATGAATGTGAATGCTATAACCCTTCTCATAGTCAGACCCAAGTTGAATACTATCCAGCCAGCAAGACTCAACTTGCTGATGATAATTCCATTCTGAATTACGTAAAGAAAGCTAACCAGATCAGAAACGCCTATCCAGCTATCTCCAGAGGAACAATATCGGATCTTCAAGAAAGCGACCAAGCTATCAATTCCGATAAGAGCTCTCCTCTCTTAGTCATTGATAAAACCTATCAGAAGAAGACAATCAGACTTCTTATTAATTTCTCTACAACCGACGCCGTTACTTATCAGACTTCATCTTTAGTTCCTAAGCAGATACTCTTGACCGATACGGCCAATAAAGCCACCTATCAGGATCAACTTCTTACTCTTCCGAGCAATTCGATTGCCGTCTTAGCTTAATAAAAGGAGCTCATGAATTATGGCCAGTTTGAAACTAGAACACATTTACAAGGTTTATCCTAATGGAACCAAAGCCGTCAACGATATCTCACTTGATATCAAAAACGGTGAGTTCATTGTTTTTGTCGGACCTTCCGGCTGCGGTAAATCAACGACCCTAAGAATGATTGCCGGTCTTGAGGACATCACTGCTGGTGAACTTTACATCGATAACCAGATTGTTAATGATGTCGAACCTAAGGATAGAGATATTGCTATGGTTTTCCAGAACTATGCTCTATATCCTCACATGACTGTCTATGAAAACATGGCTTTCGGCTTAAAGCTCCGTCATATTCCTAATGATGTCATTCAGGAAAAAGTTTTATGGGCGGCTGATATCTTAGGAATCAAGGATTATCTTGATCGGAAACCTAAGGCAATGTCAGGCGGTCAAAGACAGCGTGTGGCTTTAGGAAGAGCTATCTTGCGTGACCCGAAGGTCATGCTATTGGATGAACCTCTTTCTAACTTGGATGCTAAACTTAGAACCCAGATGCGAACTGAAATCGCTAAGCTGCATCAAAAGCTGAAGACGACTTTTATTTATGTTACTCACGACCAGATTGAAGCTATGACTTTGGGCGATCGAGTCGTAGTCATGAAGTTAGGCAGAATCCAGCAGGTTGATACACCTAAGAATTTATACGAATATCCCGCTAACAAATTCGTTGCTGGCTTTATTGGTACTCCTCAGATGAACTTCTTCAATTGCACGCTCTTAAGAAAAGGTGAAACCGTATCTGTTACTTTGAATATGAACAAGGTTACTTTCGATACTTCTTACAACGATATGATCAAGGTCAACCCTGCTTATTTAGATGGAAAGCATCCTATTGTTTTAGGTATCCGTTGTGAGCATGTCAGAATTGTTGATAAAGGAGCTAAGAACGCTATTCCAGTCAAGGTTTCTCATTTTGAAGAACTTGGATCGGACTGCCAAATCTATGGATCAATTAACCTGAATGATGATGGCATTGCTTCTGAAAAAGAAGGCAACATCATTATCAAGGTTTCGGATGTGGGATCAATCAAACCTGGCGATATCATCTATGTCACTCTGGATATGGATCATACCTATTACTTCGATGCTAAGACTGAAAACACCATCGTTCCTCGTATTCCTCAGTACAATTCCATCATCTGCAGCATCAAGAAAGAACACTTGGAAGTTTTAGGAGCTTCTTTACCTCTTCCGGAAGCCTTAAAAACCACTGATCTAACTAACGCTGAATTACAGATTCCTAATGATGCCATCATCTTTAATGCTTCTGGCATAAAATGCGTTGTGAAGACCACTGAAGTTATTGGTGATGTCAAACTTGTTCATTTAGTTGCAAATAATAGGACTTTCTTTGCTAAAACCAATTTGGATTTAGCTGATGGAAGTGCGATTGAAGTTGGACTTGATTTCACTCGTTTGACTCTTACTCATGATGGTCAGGAAATCTTTAAACCAATTAATGAATTCGATTCTTTAAGCGGTTCTTTCTACAATTATCAGACTGTCATCGGAAATGACAATGATCCTGATTTTGTGAAGTTCCGTGATGATAAGATCAAAGCTGCCAGTGATTATATGGATGCTCAGATTGCTCTTGAAAATCAGAACTATGAAAATGGCAAAACTCAGTTTGCGGCTATCAGTGATGCTGACAAGGCGTTAGATCAAAAGAAATATGATGACTTGAAAGCTGACAACAAGTCTAAGATAAAGGAAATCAAGGTTAGTACTAAGAAAGCCTTGGATGAAGAGAAAGCTACCTTTGTGAAAGCTAAGAAGGAAGCCACTGAAAAGAATAATCAGTTGTTTGCCGAAAAGAAGAATAAGGAAGTCAGCGAATATCAGGCTTTCAAGCAGAACAACAAAGATAAAGAAACGTTAAAGAGACGTACTGATGAATATCATATGTTCAAAGATAATTTCCAGTCAGATAAGGAAAATACTTTGAATCTGGTAGTAAATGGTTTAACCATGGATTATGAATCGAAGGTTTCTACTTTAAAGGCCTCTGCTCGTCGTCAGATTACTCTTCTAAAGAAGGAAATCTCCGATGCTTCCTTGGAATTGAAGTCTACTATTGATCCTTTAGGAACCTTAGAGAAGAAACATACTCAGAATTTGAAACGCTTAAGTGGTGAAAAGGATGCTGCTTTAAGAAGAGCAGGATTAGTTTTCTTCATGCGTTTCAACGGCAATTACTATTCGATGCTCTCCGATATTATCTCCAACAAGCTTGTTCAAGGCTTAGGAACCCGTGTTTTCTCCAAAGAGTTCCGAATTGATGTTCCTCATGATGGCTATCAAGTATCCTCTAAGAATAATTGCTTCAAGGTTTTGGTTGATGCCAATTATGATTATGGCTCAACCTATTTTGTCAGGGCCCGCTATCAGGATCAGAATAACGAAACCAAATATATCTTCCTCAAGAGTGAGAAGCCTTTGACTGTCGGCTTAGAAATCGGCTTAGATATTGATATCAATCGTTCACAGATTACGGAAACGGGTATGAATATCCGTTTGTATTAAGGAGGCTAGGATGAAGAAAAAAATAATAGGATTAGCTCTTCTTCCTCTTCTGCTCCTTGGCTCCTGCCGAGGTGTGGATGCTGAAGTTGAACTTAATGAATCCATTGAAGCTGTAAAAGGCCTGACTGATTATAAGAAAACGACCTATACGGTTAATCCGACTGGCCATGTTCTTTCTTTCACCAAATTCGGATCGGCTACTGATCCTCAGAATACGAAAACTTATAATCTTCCTACTGATCCTGAGACCAGCTTTGGAACTTCCTTTTTACTCAAGGCTCCTCAAGTTATCACTAAGACCAATTATTATCCCGAAAATGCCGATGATCTATCTTCCGGTTCTTATTCCTATAAGAAGATTACTAATGTTATTTTAAGTTCTGATTATGATATTGGATTCATGCAATTCGAGAAAGACGGTGATAACCTGGTTTTCTATTCGGAAGGAATTTCGAAGAACTTATTGATCAGCAATGTTCTGACTGATGAAGCCAACAACATTTATAGCACTGTTACTGCCAATTCTCGCTATAACCTGAAGTTAACGTATGGCAGTAATGGTCGTTTACTCAAAGAAGAGTGTGCCAACATTGCTACCCTTACTAATGACTATGACAAACGTATTGAAGCCAGCTGCGAATATACTTATACTGAATAGATGATAAAAAAAGTACTATCCTTTCTGAGCTGTTGTTTGCTTTTTTCCTGCTCAGGAAGTAAAGCCCCTCAGGCCATAACCGATTATCTTAATAATTGCTCGTTAGATAAAGCCTTAGCTTTTGCTACGACTTCTTTGTTTACTTCTTCTTCAGTCTATACAAATCTGGATACCAAGGCGGAAATAGGTTCAGTCAAATACACGATTCAGGATGATAGAAGGGATATGTCTAACTATCATTCAAAGACTGTCGAATACTTTACTGGAACGGGAGCCATCTATGATAGTGAGAGCAATCTATATATCATGGATACCACCGCGGAAACAGTTAAAAGTGAAGATGATCTTTATGTGACTACGATTGTAAAACATGGCTATGCCAGTCAAGAGGATGTCGGATCCGGAAAGACCTTGACTGCGTATAATAAAGAAGTCAAATTCACTTCTTCTGATTTGGAATCACAAAGCATGACCGTCTTCTATTCTTCTGATTCTCCTTATTATTCAGGTGGCATCTATTATGGCGGTTATTTTCAGTATTTGATTTCTTATTATCCTTATATGTCTATCACTGAAGATAATATCTTCACTTATACATTAACTGATTATCCTATTAAGACTGATACGGAACAAGGCTTGTATAATGAACTGCTTCATATGAATGAATACGGTCTATTAATAGATGTTACTCAGTCAGTCAAGAATTATACGACTATGGTTTCTTCTTCAATGACCGCGACTTCTGTTTATAATCAAGAACTATCTTTCTAAAAACAAGCATTATAAGGGCTACTGCGAAATAAAAATTCGCAGTAGTTTTTTTGACCAAAGATTCTATGTAGTTTAGCTTGGAAGGGAGTGTTTATTAGCAAAATATTCTTCTCTGCTGGTTTTTTACGGTGCACTCTGATAGCAGGAAATAGTGACCTTTATTCCTGTGTGATATTATGGCCGGAGTAAGTTGATCTTTGCTTTTTTCTAGAAGACAAAGTGGCTTTAAATACTTAATATATAAATAGATTTGTGGAGAGTTAAGACATACAAGACAATGATTTGGCTAATATGGCTTTACTTATTTATTAAAAGTGAGAGAAAAATTAATTATATAAATTGCTTGTGTCCGGAAATGAAGGCATATACTCGTAGGTGCTAATAGGGGCAAACAATGTTTTGAAGGACGAAAAGAAATCGATTGGTATATAAAAAACTTGATTGCCATAGTCACATAAATTGTGCAAAGACTGAATTACATCTTATTTAAGAAGACCTAAAAAGGATACATCGTGAATAGTGATAACCTAATCCATGTGTCCAGCTTGCATACACTGTTAATAAAGGGGCCAAAAACTGAAAAAAAGCAGCAAATTAAATTTTGAGGCTCAAAGCCATCAATAATCGGCTTATCGATGAATTTAGTTAACTAATCTTTTTTTTCAATTTGAACCTTTGTGAACGTGGAAGAAGGGCATTCTAAAATAGAGACAAGTCTTTTCAAATTCCTTTGCAATGTCTCGAAAGGTTGCAACAAAAAGGGAACGAATTTATTAAGGTGGTAGTTGTTGGGAAACAAAGCTCTTTACTATTACTGAAAACGCCGATATAAAAGCCGATTTCGTAATCAAATATTGATTGTCAGACTTTTTTCTTGTAATTAGGAAAATTGATAATATAATACTTTCAGCTAGAAATAGCTCACGGGGTGAGTTAATGACTGAGAAAGATTATCTAGACGATCAGGTTAGGGCTTCTTTTATTTTAATGGGGCGCTTTATGATGGGACCACATCCTAGGAATGTTATCGGCTATGGACAAGGACAGATGCGAATCATCTATTACTTGTCTCAGCACGATGATAAAGCTTATCCAAACGAGTTAGCTAGTTTCCTTCAAGTCGGAACAGGAAGAATCGGAAATGTCTTAAAGGATATGGAAAAGAAGAAAGTCATTAAAAGAACCAGTGATCCTCAGGACAAAAGAAAAACGATTGTGACGATGACTGAATATGGGAAGAAATTTGCCACTGATAGAATCAATCAGTTTAGAGAAGTGATTGGACCAGTAATTATGAGATTTGGGATTGATAAGTTCAAACTATATCTCAGCCTAGCTAATGAAATGCTGGATACGGCTGATGAAATAAGAAAGGAGAATGAACATGTTCAGAATGTACAAGAATCTTAAGACACATGATTGGGTCATCGTTGGCTTCATTGTGGGCTTAACTATTTTGCAGGTCTATGCTTCAATGACGATGATCGATTATCTTCAGGGATTGATTAAGAGCATCCAGTTCTTGGATTTCTACAATAATCCAGGAAACATCGGCTCGGAGTTTTTAGAGATTTTCAATACCGTTCCTGGCGCTGATAATGCCGCTAAATGGCTTACTATTTCCCAAATGGATTTAGTCGGTATGGGCATGGACAGCAGTGTTGCCAATACTGTCTATAGTATTGCCAATGCAACAGTCGGCGATATTTGGTATAACGGTGGCATGATGATTCTCTGTGCTTCTGGAATGGCTTTATGTCAGATAGTTATATCCGCCCTTGCTTCCGTCGTTGCCGCTGATTTAGCTACTTATACAAGAAGCAAGGTCAATGAGAAGGTTTCTTCTTTCTCCTTAGCCGAAATCAACAAGTTCTCCACAGCTTCTTTGATTACTAGAACCACTAATGATATTGAAAACGTCCAGATGACGACATTGCTGATGATGAGAATGGTCTTTGCAGCGCCGGTAACTGCTATTTGGGCTATCTGCAAGATTCAGGCTTCTTCCACTGAACTAACTATTGTGACGGCAGTCGGCATTGTTCTTTTAGTCATTGGCCTAGTTCTTATCATGTGTTTAGTTACTCCGAAGTTCAAGCTCAATCAGAAGTATCTTGATCGGATTAACGGAATCACGAGAGAGAACCTTAACGGCATTAGAGTCGTACGAGCCTATAATGCTGAAAACTATCAGGAAAAGAAGTTTGCTGATGCCAACAACAATGAAATGAAGCTTCAAATTTTCACTGGTCGAGTTTTAGGATTAATGAGCCCTTTAATGACCATTTTGATGAATGGAATCTCTTTAGCTATTTATTGGGTTGGCGCAACATTAATTAATAAGGGCACTATTGATTACGCCACCGTTACCGCCTTTATGATGCTTTCCACTCAGATAATTATGGCCTTTGTCATGCTTCTGATGATGTTCATCATGTGGCCACGAGCTTCCGTCTCTGCTAAACGTATCAATGAAGTCTTAGCCACTAAGAGTTCTATCATTGATCCTATTGAACCAGTCTATCCTACTTCTGATAAAGGCACTATCGAATTCAAGGATGTCAGTTTCCGTTATCCGGATGCTTCGGCTGATATTCTGGAACATATCTCCTTTAAAGCTAATAAAGGCGACACGATTGCCTTTATCGGATCCACTGGATCTGGTAAATCCACTTTGGTTAATTTAGTCACTCGCTTATATGATGTCACTTCCGGTCAGATTCTGATTGATGATGTCGACATTCGGGATTTGTCTCAAAAGACCTTAAGAGAGATGATTGGCTTTGTTCCTCAAAAAGGGTTGTTGTTCTCTGGGACTGTCAACAGCAATATTCGTTTTGGCAATCCTTCTTTAAGCGAAGAAGGAGTAAAGAAAGCCTGTGAAGTGGCCTGTGCCGATGAATTCGTTTCGAAGATGGAAAAAGGTTATGAATCTCCTATTGCTCAAGGTGGCACCAATGTCTCTGGCGGACAAAGACAGAGACTCTGCATTGCCAGAGCGGTAGCTATCAATCCTCAGTTCATGGTCTTCGATGATTCCTTCTCTGCTTTGGATTATAAGACTGATCGACAAGTAAGAGACAATTTGAAGGCAAACGTTTCTTCCTGCACGAAGATGATTGTTGCTCAGAGAATCGGAACCATCATGGATGCTGATGAGATTGTTGTTCTGGACGAAGGCAAGATGGTTGGATACGGCAAACATCAAGATCTGCTTAAGAACTGCCCTATCTATAAACAAATCGCTCTATCGCAGTTATCAAAGGAGGAATTAGGCTTATGAATCACGGACCTAGCAATATGGTTAGCGGAAAAGTCAAAAAAGGCTCTACCGTTAAAAGTGTCAAAAAGCTTTTCGGCTCCTCTAAAAAATATCAGGGCTACTTTATCTTCTCCTCGATTCTATTAGTTGCCTCTGTTGTTTTCTCCATCATTTCTCCTTCCTACTTGAAGGAACTGACAGATGAGATTTCAAACAATGCTGTGAGTAAGACTATTGATATGGATTTGATTATGAGATTAGCTCTCCTCTTGATTTCTTTTTATGCCATCAGTGCTATTGCCAGTTATTTTGCTAACTTCCTTATCACCACTGCCACTCAAAAGTATTCACGGGACTTACGGGAAGAAATAACAGCTAAGATCAATCGTATTCCTTTGAAGTATTTTGATTCCCACGCCAATGGTGATACTCTCTCTATTCTTACTAACGATATTGATCAGATTGCTAACTCCCTTCAGCAATCCATCGGCATGTTAGTTCAGTCGGTCTTTATGTTAGCCGGTGTCTTGATTGCCATGTTTGTGACTTCCTGGCAGATGGCTTTGACGGCTTTGATTACTCTGCCTTTGATGGCTTTATTCCTCTTATTGATTCTAAAACTGGCTATGCCTCAATTCATCAAACGTCAGAACCTGATTGGCAAAGTCAACGGGGTAGTGGAAGAGAACTTCTCCGGTCAGTCAGTCATTAAATGCTTCAATGCCTCGGATAGAGTTGATGAAGAATTTGAGAAAGAAAACCATGAGCTTCAGCAGACAATGATGAAAGCTCAATTCTTTGGCGGATTAATGCAGCCGATTATGTCTTTCATTTCCTATATTGCCTATGCCGCTGTCTGTATTGCCGGTGGTTTATTGATGAATACCAGTGGCTCAGGAGTGACCATGGGGACAATTACGGCTTTCGTAGTCTACGTCAATCTCTTCCAATCTCCTTTAAGTCAAATAGCCCAGGGACTCAACACCATGCAGACAGCAGCAGCTGCCAGTGAAAGAGTCTTTGGCTTCTTAGCTGAGGATGAACTATCTAAAGATAGTACTAATGATTATTTTTTCAGAAAAGATGGGAAAGAAAATGTAACCGGCCAAGTCAGCTTCGATCACGTTTACTTTGGTTATGATCCTTCTAGGGAAATCATTCATAACTTCTCAGCAGATATCAAACCAGGAATGAAAGTAGCCATTGTCGGTCCTACCGGTGCTGGCAAGACGACGATGGTAAACCTCTTAATGCGTTTCTATGAAGTAAATTCCGGAACTATCAAGATTGATGATATTTCTACTAAGGATATGAACCGAAAAGAAATCCATGATGTCTTCGGCATGGTTCTTCAGGATACTTGGCTATTTGAAGGTACAATCAGAGAGAACATTGTCTACAACACTCCAAATGTCAGTGAAGCTGACATTGAGGAAGTCTGCAAAGAAGCTAACATCTCTCATTTCATCCATACTCTTCCGGGCGGTCTTGATTATATGATCACGGATGATGCTTCTATTTCTGGCGGTCAGAAGCAGCTGATTACGATTGCTAGAGCTATGCTTAGAAAAACTCCTTTGATGATTCTTGATGAAGCTACTTCTAATGTTGATACTAGAACTGAGGAGCTGATTCAGGAAGCTATGGATAAGCTGACTAAAGGAAGAACCTCATTTGTCATTGCTCATCGTCTATCGACCATCAAGAATGCGGATATGATTCTAGTTATGAATGACGGTAACATCATTGAACAAGGCAACCATGATCAATTGATGGCTCAAAATGGTTTCTACGCTTCACTCTACAATTCTCAGTTTGCCTTTGAGTAAAGTTGTAATAGCTAGGAGCTTTGGCTCCTAGCTATTTTATTATTACTATTAAAAGCCAATATATTAATAATAAGTTGCTTTTTAGATAATATTTGTAAAGACAAATATCTTTCTAAGTGGTAAACTTCTATCAAGAAAAGGCTAATGATAATGAAAGAAAAGATTGAGCAAGCAATAATCGACTTCTGGGATATGACTTATGCTGAGATGGAACCCTGTAAAGTCAAGGAAAGTGATTTAGAGATCACGGGTGGTTTAGAAGACAGTCTTTTGTTTTTGAATGATTCAACTAAAGATATTCTGGATGTGGGATCAGGAGACGGAACCATGCTGATGAAAATGGCTTTTCATGACTGCGGAAACAATTATCTTGGTCTTGATTCTTCCAATAAGGCGGTGGCTTTCGCTAATCAAACCAGTGCTTTATCCGGATTAAAGAAAATTCATTTTCAAGTAGGATCACTAAAAGAACTTAGTTTGATGAAAGAGGCTTCTTTTGACGGCTTGCTTTGCTCTAATTTTCTGGATGTGATTCCTCTGACGGATGCTGAATTATACATTAAGCAGTTAATCCGTTTGTTGGACAAACCCGGATATCTTGTTTTGAAGGTCAATTTTTTGATTGATTCCAATCATTTAAAGAATCCGGCTTTTGATAAAAGAGATGATGGAATTTATATCAACAATATCTATCGCTGCAGTAATCAGGATGATGACTACTGGATCAAAGCCTTTGAACCCTTAAAGCTTATTAAAAAATCTTCCTATCAACGAAGTTTGAAGCTTCCACCTGATAGAATCATGGTTTTTAAGAAAATAAGTTAACTTTTTCTTTATAATATCCGTAATTTGTTTACGTATGTATATTTTTTTTGCTAAAATAATTAGCTATGAAAAAAACCAAATTTTTTCTTATTCCTCTTTTATTGATCTTATCCAGCTGCGAAATTAAGTTTGGACTAGCTAATGCTAGTTATTCTTATATTGTATCTTCTGATTCCTCATCTTCTCAATTGACCGGAGATGATTCTTTTTCAGCGCAAGGAAACGACAATTCTTCTAGTTATGAAGGAGACAATGGCACAACTAGTGATTCATCGTCTACTAGTTCGTCTTCTTCATCCGAAAATAGTTCTTCAAGTGACTCCTCTAGCTCTTCATCGGACTCTTCTAGTTCTTCCTCTGAGGAAATAACGACTGACCCGTATGTTGGAATCAGTTCAACGTCTTTCTATTCTTCCTACAAGGAAGCAACTTCTTATAAGGACGCCTGCTATCGCAGTCAGCACTATTTCATGTCTGGCGATCTTAGTGATCAGGACTTTTTACCTACTTTAGCTGCTACTCAGCCTAAACAAGGCAATCAGTATTATCGGAATACCGATTCCTTCTTCTCCGAAGATGGAAAAGCTTATTCGGTCGTGGATTATAAAGGAGACATTTCTTTTACAGTCTATTACGGCGGTGGCTATGTGACTTTAGAGGAAGTAGCCGCTTATGTTTATGCTTTCTCTGATGTACCTGCTAATTATTATGCCTCTACTAGCAACACCAAGCTTTCTTCATTTAAGTGGGGTAATTATACTCGTCTCAATAACAATTATTTTTCGGATGATACTTCTTCTTATTTATATGAGCCTAGTCTTCCTGATGCCTACGGAGATTTAGCTAGTGGTAATAAGCAATATTATGAAATCGATATTGGCACAACCGGAAATACCGAGGATTATTCTTATAATGCTCTTCCTTATATTAACGGCACGAAGATTAAAAGAGGAACTTCGAGAATTGTTTATACTAAATGCGATAAGAACGGTAATTCAATCGCAGACATGAGTCAACGTTATGTGTTCTATACCTATGACCATTACAATGATTTCCAAGAGTATCTGAATTATGAAGGTGGCTGGGGACAACGATTCGGTAACCTGACAGGTGGTGGCGAATACAATAACAATGATTCATCATATAAGACTTCTTATCCAGAAACTTTAAGTAAAGCCTTCTAATTATAAATAGAATTTTTGTGCATTAAACGATAGAAAAATTAAGATAGGAGCCAACTGATAGCTTTAGCAGTCCTTTTATCGGAATCGATAAAATGGCCGCCTTTGTTTAATTCAAAAAAGGTTTTAGATCCTTTAATATTAAACAAATCAGCAGTTTCCTTCATACAGTCATAGGCTTTGGAAAGGAACGGATTTTTGGTTTCACTTTCTTTGTCACCTAAAGAAAAATAAATTTTATTTGGTATCCTGATAGGTTCTTCTTTTTTAATGTATTCCATCATTCCTGGATACCATAAAGAACCAGAGACACAGGCAACAGAATCAAACAAATCAGTTTTATAGATAGAATAGAACGCCAATAGTCCAGCTAAGGAGTAACCAGCTATGATTCTCTTTTGGATTAAAAACGGAATCTTCTTTTCTATGGTCGGAATGATTTTCTTAGTCAGTACTTCCAAGTAATCATCGGCGCCACCTTGGAAATCATGACCGCCATGGAAGACTTTGCTGTGTTTGAAAGGTGAAAAGTCCTTTTCCCAGTCATTTCCGGAGATGACAATTAAAGGAACCTTTTTATTTAGCAACGAAAAGATGTTTTCACCTTCTTCTTTCATACAATGAACATAAACGATTGTGTTAGTTTCAATTCTATCAGGAAGAAAAACGCTGATATCCAAATTAGTAAAACCACTATAATATGATTCCATACTGAGATTAGAATAACACAAAGATATCCTTTGTTGGAGATCATTTTCAACTATTTGAAAGTGTTTTCAAATACTCTTTTTCAAAAAAATTGCCAATTGCCTTTGAAAATACTTACAATAGTTATACGGAGGATGATACTACGATGAATTTTCTAATTGATTACCCTACCACTACTAGTGGTTTAGAGCCGTATAAGCTGTTGTTGCCTTTAGCTTTGATTCTGATTTTAGCTAAGGTATTCTCCTTAATTCTCAGCAAGGCCAAGTTCCCACAGGTCATTGGCTTCTTGATTTCCGGATTAGTTGTCGGAGCAATTGGATTCATACCGAACCAAAGCATTCTTAATACTAATACCATGGATGGGTTAAGCTACTTCTCTAAAGTCGGAGTAGTCTTGATTCTTTTCACGGCTGGTGTCGAAACTGATATCAAGAAAGTCAAATCTGAAGGATTGGCTTCTATTGTCATCACTTCTTTAGGAGTTATTGTTCCTTTGATTTTTGGTTTTTTAGTTTCTTTCTTGTTTAGAACCTATGGTGGACTGGATACCTCTTTCTTAGGTGAGGGAATCAATCCTATTTATTCAGATATCTTCTATGGTGTCATCTTATCCGCTACTTCTGTTTCCATCACGGTTGCCACTCTGAAGGAATTAGGAAGACTGGATACTAAAGTCGGAACCGCGCTAGTCAGCGCCGCTATTTTAGATGATATCATCGGTATTATTCTTTTATCTTTAGTCATTTCTTTAGCCAATGGCTCCAAGACTGGCCAAGGCGATGATTTTGTCTCGATGATCATGCAAGCCTCTGGCTCTACTAGTGCAACTTTGAATATTGCACTGATTATTATCTTCATGCTGGCGTTCTTTGGCCTTACTTTTGGATTAGGGTTTGTGGTTAAGAAAGTATTTAATTACTTAGGAACCAAATATCCGCATCATATCAGAATCACGATTCTTTCATTAGGTCTCTGCTTCTTATGGTCTTATTTAGCTGAATACTTCAATATTGCTGATATTACCGGTGCTTATTTAATGGGTCTTATCTTTGCTGGAACTAAGCCGGCTGAATATATTGATCACCGAGCTGAAACTACTAATAACTATATCTTTGCCCCGGTCTTCTTTGCCTGTATTGCCATGGAAATGTATCAGACAAAGTTTGATTCCACTTTCATTGCCTTTTTAGGCTTTGGAATTGCCTGGGTAGTGGCAGGACTCTTAGGAAAAGTGGTTGGCGCCGGAACTGGATCTTTGATCATGAAGTTTAAGTTTAAGGACTCTGTTAAAATCGGTGTCGGTATGATGGCTCGAGCTGAAGTCTTGATTGTCTGTGCTCAAAAAGGTGTAGAGGCCGGTTTAGTCTCTTCACAGATTATGCCTTTCACTCTGATTTTGATTCTCTTATCCAGTTTCATGACTCCTATCTTCCTGAAGCTTCTCTATAAGGGAGAACCTCCGGAAAAGGTTGAATTAGCTAAGCCGGCTATAGAACCGGTGACTGCTTCTGAATAGCTGCCACTTTTTTGCTAAATACAATTATTGACAACTGTAAAGATAAAGTAGCTTATATTTTTTAATATTTTCAATCCTTTTACGAAAAAAGCAACGAAAAAGATTAATATTCAGTTTTTTGTTCATATTATTTAATCTTTCCTTTTAACAATTACAGGTGTTTTTGGTATCATTAATTGCTAAAGCATTAAAAAAGCATAATCAAACATTTGGGATTTATTTTGCCTATCGCGATTTTGTCCGGAGCTGCTTTATCCACTGGTGGATATGCGCTCTGGTTTTTTAATAATGCTTCTTCAGTTGATGAAACGGTCAACAATATTCAAATCAATGACTTTAAGTTCAAGGATAACTGTAATGGCATCTATCCTGTCAATGGTGGATTCAATAAATTAGACAAGGATGGCAATGAAGTCTTAGTCACTAAGGAAGGCTTCCGTCTTCTTGAAGGAACCTATGATGATAATACGATGAATAGTTCTTTCACTTACAATGATTACACAACTAATCATATTTATTATGAGATTGATTCCAATGGCCAGAAGAGATGCTTTTTAAAGTCGGCTGATACGGGCAGCATTAAACTGACTGTCACCGGTATTAAGTATCCAACTAACTGTGGAGCCACTATTTTGAAGTTACCTACTAAGTTTGGTTTCTATAAGGATGGAGTCTTAGACAATAACCAGGTTTATAACGTCTCCGGTTACGATCCCTGTCCTTTCCATCCCTCAAATATTCAAAAAAGCGGTGAAAGACCTACAGTTAAGATTCAAAATGTTTCCTTGTTTGGTTATTATGACAACAACAATCTAGATGGCAATGGTACCACCCAGATTGAAACCATCAATCTTCCGGATGATACTTCCTCTTTAGAATATATTGGGGACCGAGCCTTTGGCGGTTTGACTGGGTTGAAGTCTTTGGATTTATCAAAAGCCATGAATCTGAAGTTCATTGGACAATGGGCTTTTGTCAGAAACTATAATCTTGAAAAAGTAAAGCTGCCTTCTAATATCAGATCAGATGAACAAGCAAATCCTAATTCATATCAGCGCGCATATCGCTGCCTTGGAAATTATCTTACTGCCACTGACGCTGATTATGACGCCTATTATCCAAGTGGATCAAGCAAGCATGGACAGTCTAGATTTGATAGCAACAATAATGTTAATGCCCTTGATGATGAAAGAGACAGTAATAAAGGCAACGAAGAGTCCTCTCGATATCGAAAGCATATGTTAGGTATGTTCTCTTATTGCGGAATCAAATCATTTGATTTCAGAGATTACCGGAACATTCAGTATATCCCTCAAGATTTCCTAATTAATGATTTAAAGTTGGAGACTTTAGTAATCAGCAGCAACATCAACGGTGTCAGCAGACTAGGCGACAAAGACGGACAGGCTTTCGGTTTCCGCATCGACAATAACCGGCCTGAGGAATACAATAAATTAGGTGGCAATTTACGATCTATTTATTACGAAGGAAGCGGTCAGCAATTCAAGGATCGCAATTTCCCATCTTCTATGTTAATCTACGATAATTCCGTTCCTTCCAGATTCAAAAAGTTCGGTGCTGTCTATGATAGTTCGCTGTCTACCTTTACTTATGATGCTACTACCTCTGACCCTTATATCTATTGCTTGCATAGAGACAACAACGGCTCTAAAGCCTATCAGAGAATTAAACACTTCAATATTCAGACCACTACTTCCAATAAGGTGACTTATCCTAATCGAGTCTATGTCTATAACACCAACAGTCAGACTATTGACTACTCTAATTCCTACCTTCCTTCTAACTGGGAAGAAGTCAGTGCTTCAAATAGTGTCACTTCTACTCTTCTCAATGTCTATGACGCTTCAATGACTTATACTTATTCTCTTGATACTAAACCAACCTTAGGAACTGTTGTCCTTGACGGCAAAGGTGGTTACACCTATACTGCCGGTTCTGTTAAAGGCAATGATTACTTCATTGTTGAAGCTAAGAATGGTGGCACTAAAGCTTATCTTAAAGTCAGCGTTGTCATTAAGTGATTATCTTATCTGACATCTTCAAGGAGGCTTAATCGCCTCCTTTTTCAGTACATCGATTTTGTTTTATGTTACTCATTGCTATTGATACTAGAAACTACCACGAAAAATAAAAATCAGATTGCACATAAAACATAACAATTTCTAGCATGGATGAATAAGGAAGTTTTGAGGATGGATATCAATGTTAAAAAAAATTCATTGAAGTGGCTGAATATTGCTTTCTAAATATGACAGTCTTGAAAAAATTATTTGCTCAACTTATACTGAAGATATGTAATGGAGTTGGGGAACTCCGGCGCATTGTTGACCGCTAGCTTACGCTAGCGATTTTTTTTGCCTTGGTCACCATTGTTGAACTCCTTTAGCAGCAAGAGCAATATGACCAGTACAAGGATGAGATCTTCCACCCTGTACCTCCTTTTCCTGTTCGGATAGGGAAAACAAATACTGCGCCTTCATCCCCCAACCATGGATGGATAGTGGATTCATCATTCAGTAAGAGCTCCTCCTTTGTGATGAAGAGGGTATCACCCCTCATTATCTATTTAGACGGAGGAACTCTTTCTTCTAAGAATCAAGAAAAAAGTTTTCTGTTAACGGGTTGTTTCAGTATTTAACATTAGGTAAATACTTTGTTTTAGGCTTACAATATTAATGTTATCAGAGGGAATAATCTAATGGAGAGCAAAGCAGTTAATCAAAAAGTCGGTATCCGCTTATGGCTGGTCTTTATTTTGATTGGATTAGCCGGTCAGTTTGCCTGGGCAATCGAAAACATGTATCTAAACACCTATATCACTTACCTCAACTTCACTGATCCTACCGGTGTGGGATTCGATTACTCTTTGATGATTGCTATTACTACTGCGTTATCAGCAGTAGTAGCTACTTTAACGACTATCATCATGGGTGCGTTGATTGATAAAGTCGGACATAAAAGACTGTTCATTGGTTTTGGCTATATTATCTGGGGTATAGCTACCTCTGCTTTTGGTTTACTGAATGTCAATTCTTCTTCTGACTTGATTCCTATTAAGATGGCAGCTAGTACAGCTGCTATCTTAGTCATTGTCTTAGACTGTGTGATGACTTTCTTTGGATCAACCAGCAATGATGCCACCTTTAATTCGTATGTCACCAGCCATACTTCCGATAACAACCGTGGAAAAGTAGAAGGCGTTCTTTCGATACTTCCTTTGATTGCGATGCTTTTTATTTTCGTGGGACTGAATGGCTTGACTACTAAGGAAAACGGTTATCGCTGGGATCTGTTCTTCTATATCATCGGTGCTGTAGTCATTGTGGTTGGCATTGTGGCTTTATTCCTGATTCCTAAAGAAAAAGAAGACTTAAAGAAAGACCCGGTCTTCAAACTTATGCTGAATGGATTTAAACCCAGCACGGTTAAAAGCAATAAGAAACTGTATTTGGTCTTCCTGATTTATTTCATTTATGCGGTTGCCTGTCAAATCTATTTCCCCTATTTGATGGTCTATATTGAAAGAAGCTGTGGCATTTCCAATTCGGGTTCTGGATTCTTAACTGATTTTGCCATTGTCATGGCTGTTGCCTTATTAGGTGGATCCTTATTAAGTTTAGTCATTGGTTTCTTAGCGGATAAGTTTGGCAAAGACAAAATGATTATTCCAACATTCTGTATTTTAGGGGTAGGTCTTTTACTGATGTATTTCATTCCTTCATTTGGAGCTTCAACAGGAAAGACGGTCTATGCTTCAATAGCAGGTTTAGTGATGATCTTGGGCTATGTAGCAGTCCCTACTATTGTTAATGCCTTAGTCAGACAATATATTCCTAAAGGTGAAGAAGGCAGTTTCATGGGAATCAGGATGCTCTTTGTTGTGGCTCTTCCAATGTGTATAGGGCCATTCATCGGCAATGGTTTCAACCAAGCTTATGGTGAATCCTATGAAGGCGATTATAGTGTTGTCGGTAAGACTCCCAGCAAGTTTGGGTATTTGATGGCTTTGGCAGTTTTAGTGTTGGCTTTAATTCCGACCTATTTCTATTTGAAGGAGCAAAAGAAAGGAACCAAAAATGAAAACCTCATTACCAAATAACGGGACTTTATATCAGAATCAGAAAGGCTTCCCTAATGACTTCTCACTAGATGAGAATCTAATTCCACTGAAAGAATATCCCCGTCCTAACTTAAGACGTGATTCCTATCTTTGCCTGAATGGTTTGTGGGATTATGTGATTACTAAAGGCAATGAAATGCCTCATAGTTTTGTGTCGAAGATCATGGTTCCCTATTGCGTTGAAAGTGTATTAAGTGGAATCAACCATCTTTTAGAACCTGATGAAAAAATTGTCTATCATAGGAAAGTGGTGTTGCCTCCTAATATCAACAAAGGAAGACTCTTGCTTCACTTTGATGGCGTTGATCAGACAGCCATGGTTTTCATTAACCGGCAAAAAGCCTTTACCCATGTTGGCGGGTATACCAAGTTTACAGTTGAGGTCCCATCTTCAATAACGGATGAATTCGATTTAACGGTTGTGGTCACTGATGTGACTGATTCTTCTTATCATTCAAGAGGTAAGCAGACTCTCAATACGACCGGGTGGTTTTATACTTCAACCTCAGGAATTTATAAGAGTGTCTGGTTAGAGAGCGTTCCTCAGGACTATATTGAGGATATTAAATTCTATCCGGACTTTGATCAGAAAAGAGTAACTGTCTTAGTTGTCTCTGAAAAGAGCAATAAAACGGCGGTGGTTACGCTTTTAGGTGAAGACTATCAGGTGAAGACCAATCAAAAGAGTTCACTTCCGTTAAAAGAATTTCATCCGTGGAACATTGACGAACCCTATTTATATGAAATCACAGTACGTCTTTCAGATGACAAAATCTCTTCTTATTTTGGAGTCAGGAAGATAGAAGTAAAAGATATCAATGGTCGCAAAATCCTGTATTTGAACAATCAACGTCTCTTCCTGAACGGCTTATTGTATCAAGGCTATTATTTCTTAGGAAACCTAACTCCAAAAAGTGAAGAAGATTTCCGATTCGATATCAGAAAGACTAAGGAATTAGGCTTCAATTGTCTGCGTGTCCATGTGAAGACGGAAAGTGATTTATTCTATTATGAAGCCGATAAGACCGGTCTTCTTTTAATTCAAGACTTTCCAAATGGTGGTGAAAAGAACAATCCCTTCTTTACTATTTTTCCTCGGTTATCACCAAAGTTTGGCACTGAGAAGCATTTGACGTATAAAAGAGAAAGCCGCCTGAATGAGGAAGGAAGATTTGAGTTCATTCAAGAAGCCAGGGAATACGTTTCCTGGTTTAATAACTATCCAAGTGTCATTATCTACACCATCTTTAATGAAGGCTGGGGCGAATTTGATCCCAGTCGGATTTATCATCTTCTGAAGAAAGATGACAGTCTTCATCTGTTTGATACTGGCTCAGGCTGGTATGATGCTGACTCGGACTTCTATTCCGTCCATACTTATACGACACCCGGTAAGAAGAGAAAAGATCCTCGAAATAATCGACCATTCTTTATTTCGGAAGCGGGAGGTTATGGCTTGAAAGTTGAAAAGCATAGCTATTTTGATGGCTATTTCAGCCACGGAAAAGCTAAGACTAAAGAACAACTATTGAAGAGATACCGGAAGCTCTACATTAAGGAGTTATTGCCTTTAATTAAAGAAGCTGATTTGAATGGTATTATTTACACGGAATACAGTGATTGTGAAACTGAATACAACGGTCTCTTTACTTTTGATAGGTCGGTGCTTAAATTGCCAGCCGAAGAAGTAAAAGCCATCAATCAAAAACTCCTTGATGAAGTCAAGGAGTAAGATGTGATGTTTGTATTATAAATCAAGTTGGCAAGTCAATATTTTATTTGTTTAGATACTTGACTGCTTTTATGTCTTCTGATTTTGTGAACTCAACCTTATCATAATTCTTAATGAAACCAAAGAAGGATTTCAAGACTTCGACAAATTTCTTTTTGGTTTTACTATCCAGTTTGCTGATTTGTTTATAGATTTGAATCAAGGAAGTCATTTTATGTTTTCCTAGTTCAGCCATAGTACTGATCTTGGTTCCGGTTAAGACATCATAAATGGTTTCAATCAGTATCTGCTTTTCGTCAAAAGTGGCATTAATAATCCAGTCGTTCAATAAGACGGCATTATGGTAGACCGTTTCATTCATTTCCGAGGTAGCGAAGCAATCATTGTTTACATCGACTTCCCAGCTATACAAGGAGTGCTGGTTTAAGAGTAACTCATTGGAAGCTACTATTTTCTCTTTTCGGTCGATATCATAAATCTGACCGATAACGCTTTGATTGGGTACATATTTTTTAATATGAGACTTATAGGTATTGTAATGGAGCGAGAAACGCAATTCGCTGTTTAACCCCGGACCATCGAAACTATAAACCTGGAAAATTTTCTTCTTTTGCTTTTCATTTAAGGTCAAATAAGAATAGATGGCTAAGTTACCGCCTTTTGAATGGCCGATGACATAAACACCGTTTTTAAACTTTCTCTTCAATTTTAAAATGGTGTTTAAGTAGTTGCTGGCGTCTTTTTGGGCAGGAACCGGAGTCTGAATGGCCATCTCAAAATCTTCCTTCCAGCCAGTCCAAGTGGAATCGGTTCCTCTAAATGAAACAATCAGGGTTTCATTCGGAAGCAAGAAGGTGATGGCGGCAAACTGTTCTGAGGACTCTTTAGAAAAGACTTGTGAGAAAGCTAAAGCCCTGACATCTCTGTAACGGGGATTTCCGACCACACTGTTAAAGAGAACCAGATCTTCATCTTTTGGAGCATTGATTCTTAAGAAAGCGTCTCTTTTGGAAATATCGTAAAGTCCTAGAAGAGTGATTGAATTATCAGGCTCAGGCAGATAGACCTGCCAATTGAAATAAGCTAGTTTACTAAAAATAGCAAGGTCGACTTCATTCAAAGGAAGCTGATCAAAAGAAAGGAACTCACGGCCGGCATAATCAGTCAGGTTTGATATTATTTTTTCCATTGGTTCTATTTTAGCTTTTTATCTTCCATATGAAAAGAGAGTAAAAACAATCAAACCCTGTATTAATCTGTTCTCTTAGCGAAGATGATTAAGAATTAGTCTATAATGTTGACATAAAGAGAACAGTTAACATGAATGATAAAGCTCCGTTTGAAGTAATTTATGAAGATATGGATATAATCGCCGTCTATAAGAAAAGAAATGTCTTTTCAGTAGCGACTGAAGATAAGAAAACCTATACTCATAATCTTTTCTACTATCTAAGAAGTGATTTAAAGAAGAACCATCAGGAAGTCTATCTAGTTCATCGCTTGGATTATGAAACTTCCGGTGTTATGGTGTTTGCTAAAAATGTTAAGACACAGTCTTTACTGAAGAAATCATTTGAAGATAGGACTGTTATCCGTGAGTATGAGGCTGTCATTAAAGAAAAGCTTCCTCTTCATGAAAAGCATCATGTGGTTTTGTATCTGGATGAAGAGGGTATGACTGTTAAAGTCACAGACAATGATCATGGCAAGGATGCTATTACAGATATTGAGAGCATTAACTATATCAATATCGGAACGGCCCTGAAAATTAATATTATGACTGGAAGAAGAAACCAAATCCGTTTAGCCTTGCAGTCTTTGAATTATTCTCTGTTAGGTGATAAACGGTATTCCAATTGTGAGGCTAAGAGAATGTATCTTAATTGCTATCACCTTAGTTTTCCTAAGGAATTGGGTTTGAAGCAAAACGATTTTGCTTTTATTCCTCTTTGGATTAAGCTTTGATTAAAAATAGGTGTTTTTAAAAGAAAGAAACTTTGGAAGGTAAAGATATGATTGATAATGAAAAAGACTATTTGATTCGTGCTCTAGCCTGCAATGAAGAAGTCAGAGCTTTTGCCGTTACTAGCCGGAACTTAGTGGAATATGCTAGGAAGATTCATAACAATTCTCCTATTGCTACCGCCGCCTTAGGAAGATTGCTTTCAGCTGGTGTCATGATGGGTGATATGCTGAAGTCTCCTCATGATTTGATTACTTTGCAGATTCACGGTGATGGTCCTTTGAAGCATTTGCTGGTTACTGCCAATCAAAATGGAGAAGTAAAAGGCTATGTCTCTAATCCAAATGTCATTCTTCCTCCAAATGAAGGCGGCCATTTGAATGTCGGAGCTGGGATTGGAAGAGGAAACTTAACTGTCATCCGTGACTATGGATTAAAAGAACCCTATGTTTCTCAGATTGATTTGCATTCCGGTGAAATAGCTGATGATTTGACTTATTATTTTGCTCAGTCAGAACAAATTCCTTCCAGTGTCGGTTTAGGAGTTTTATTCAATAAAGATGATGTGACAGTAAAAGC
>JBAXZY010000014.1:0-27014 GCA_041670045.1 Bacilli bacterium
GCTAACATCAAAGACATAGCCTCAGCCTGAGCCTGACGGGAAAGCGGAACATGGACAGCCATCTGATCACCATCGAAATCAGCGTTGAAGCCCGGGCAGACAAGAGGATGCAGACGGATAGCCTTGCCTTCAATCAGAATCGGCTTGAAAGCCTGAATACCAAGACGGTGAAGAGTAGGAGCACGGTTCAAGAGAACCGGGTGATTCTTGCAGATAGCTTCAATAGCGTCATAGACTCGCGGATCGTTCTTGGCAATCAGTTCATCAGCCTGACGCTGACTGGTAATAGTGGAATCCTTCTGATCGATGAGATAGTGAGCAATGAAAGGACGGAAGAGCTGAACAGCCATCTCACGAGGCAGACCGCATTCATCCATATTAAGAGTCGGACCGACAGCAATAACTGAACGTCCGGAATAATCGACACGCTTACCTAACAAGTTCTGACGGAATCTTCCCTGCTTGCCTTTAAGGGCAGAAGAAAGAGACTTCAAAACATTGCCATTAATAGAAGATGAAGGCTTGTTACGGCGATCATTATCAATCAAAGCATCGACAGCTTCCTGAAGCATACGTTTTTCGTTGAGTAAGATGACGGTCGGAGCATGCTCCTCGATTTCCTTCTTGAGACGGTTGTTCTTAATGATGACCTGACGATATAAGTCGTTTAAATCAGAGGTAGCATAACGGCCACCATCAAGTTGCATCATCGGACGAAGATCCGGAGGAATGACTGGTAAAACAGTCAAAACCATCCATTCCGGCTTGATACCGGAATTCTTGAAGGACTCCAAAACCTCAAGACGTTTGATGGCCTTGATACGTTTCTGGTTCTTTTCGCCAACGGAATTCTTAAGTTCCTTGGAGACTTCTTCGATTTCCTTATCTAAGTCAATTTCCTTCAAAAGCTTCAAGACGGATTCAGCACCGATTCCGAATTCAGCACCGGTATAACGATGGACAAAGTTGCTGACAGTGATGAAATCGAAAGGCTGAGAAGGCTTACGGATATGATTAAGGATTTCAACACCCTTAGCATAATCCGAATCGCCATCATGGAGTTTTCCACCCTGAAGAATTTCCGTATCAATGACTGTGGCAAAAATATCACGGGCAGTCTTTTCATCCAAAACTGCACGATACTTCAAAGTCTTAGAGATACCAGGATTTGTGACAATATGAGAAACAAAGTAGACAACTTCTTCCAACTGCTTAGGCGGAATGCCAAGAACCAGACCCATCTTGCTAGGTGATCCCTTGACATACCAAATATGAGCGCAGGGGAAAGCTAACTTGATGTAGCCCATACGTTCACGTCTAACAGCCTTCAAAGTGACTTCAACACCGCACTTCTCGCAGACCTTGCCAGCAAAGGATGATTTCTTATAGTGACCGCAGTGGCACTCATAATCCTTCACAGGTCCGAAGATCTTTTCACAGAAAAGACCATCCGGTTCCGGCTTCTGAGAACGGTAGTTGATGGTTTCCGGCTTGGTGACTTCACCATGTCCCCAGGAGACAATCTGCTCAGGACTGGCTAAACCAATCTTGATAGACTTCAGCTTATTGAGATCAAACATTAATCCTGACCTCCTTAATTGTTCTCATCATCGTCTGAAGAATTCTTCTTCTCCAGATTCTGATTATCTTCTTCTTCAGAAGGAAGGATATCGAAATCATCACCTAAATGAGCGTTGTGCGCCTTTTCCATTTCTTCACGTTCTTCACGCTTAGTATCATAGTTGACAATATCGTGGTGAATACGTCTGGAATCACGTTCGGCATCTTCGGAGATGGTATTCATATTGATCGGATTACCCTTATCATCCTGAAGCTGAACATCGATAGCTAAGCCCTGTAATTCCTTGATGAGGACACGAGTGGATTCAGGCATTGACGGCTTAGGAATCGGATTGCCCTTCAAAATAGCTTCGTAAGTCTTATTTCTACCGACCATATCATCAGATTTGATAGTAAGCATTTCCTGTAATGTGTAGGCGGCTCCGTAAGCTTCCAAAGCCCAGACCTCCATTTCGCCGAAACGCTGACCGCCGTTCTGGGCCTTGCCGCCAAGAGGCTGCTGAGTAACTAAAGAATAAGGTCCAATAGCACGGGCATGTAGCTTATCTTCGACCATATGGTCAAGCTTAATCATATACATGACACCGACAGCAATACGGGAATCAAATCTCTCGCCAGTCTGACCATCATATAAGACTGTCTTGCCATCAGAATCAATACCGGCCTTATCCATGAATTGAGCGATTTCTTCGTTAGAAGCACCGTCAAAGACAGGAGTAGAGACCTTGATACCTAACTTCTTGCAGGCAAAACCTAACTGAACTTCCAAAACCTGACCGATATTCATACGGGAAGGAACACCCATTGGAGAGAGTAAAATGTCAATCGGAGTGCCATCTGGCATATAAGGCATATCTTCAACAGGAAGAATACGGGAAATAACACCCTTGTTGCCATGACGTCCGGACATCTTATCACCGACCTGAATCTTTCTCTTCTGAACGACATACACCTTGATGGATTCAAGAACATCCGGCTGGAGCTCATCGCCCTTAGCACGGCTGAAAGTCTTAACATCCAAGATGATGCCTTCACCGCCATGAGGAACCTTTAAAGAAGAATCCTTGTCTTCATCAGACTTGGAACTGAAAATAGATTTCAAAAGGTGATCATTGTTAGTCTCAGTAACTTCACCCTTAGGAGTGACCTTGCCGACTAAGATATCGCCTTCCTTGACTTCGGCACCGACAATAACGACACCTCTTTCATCCAGGAAAGCCTTCTTCTCTTCAGAAAGGTTAGGAATATCACGAGTAAACTCTTCATCACCCAACTTGGTCTTACGACGATCAACGGAATATTCCTCAATGATGATATTAGTGAAAAGATCATCAGAAACACAGCGCTGAGAAATAAGGACAGCGTCCTCGTAGTTGTAACCATGCCAAGTAGTGAAAGCAATCAGGACGTTCTGACCTAAAGCCAATTCACCATCATCCATAGAAGGACCATCAGCAATAATCTGATCTGGCTTGATGATATCTCCAACCTTAACGATTGGAGTCTGGTTGATGCAAGTACGCTTGTTGGAGCGGATGAACTTCTTTAAGTAATAAGTCTTCTCGCTTCCGTCATCCTGAAGAATCTTGATCTTCTCACAATCAACATAAGTGACCTTACCGCCTTTAGCAGCAATTAAGGCTTCACCGGAATCGTGAGCAATCTTATCTTCAAGACCAGTACCGACAAACGGAGCTTCAGGATTAAGTAAAGGCAAAGCCTGACGCTGCATATTGGAACCCATCAAAGCACGTTTGCCATCATCGTTTTCAAGGAAAGGAATACAGGCAGCGGCGATAGAGACAATCTGCTTAGGTGAAGCATCGATGAAATCGACCTCTTCACGTTTAGCCATGATGTATTCACCATTGCAACGAGCAGAAATAATTTCATCCATGATGGTATTAGTCTTCTCATCGACATTGGCATTAGCCTGAGCGATGATATGATTCTTTTCGCCATCAGCAGTCAGCCATTTGACATCAGCGGGATTGTTATCAACAACACACTTATGGACTGGACGATAAGGAGTCTCAATGAAACCATAGTCATTGATACGAGCGTAGCAGGCGAGGTTGGAGATCAAACCAATGTTCTGGCCTTCAGGAGTTTCAATAGGGCAGATACGGCCATAATGAGTAGGATGGACATCACGGACAGCAGAAGAAGCACGGTCTCTAGTAAGACCGCCACGTCCTAGAGCAGAAAGACGACGCTTGTTAGTTAATTCAGCTAACGGGTTAGTCTGATCCATGAACTGAGAAAGAGAATCGGAGTTGAAGAACTGGTTGACAGCACTCGTTAAAGCTTTGATATTGATCAAAGAAGAAATAGTTAACTGGGAAAGATCAGAAGTGGACATTCTATCGTGAATAGTTCTCTTCATCTTGCTTAAACCGGCACGGAACTTTTCCTGAATCAATTCACCGACACAGCGAACACGCTTGTTGCCGAGATGATCAGTATCATCGACATCACCGATATTTTCAGCTAAGTTAAGCATATAGGATAAGGAAGCCACAATATCAGCGATGGTGACATAAGTCAGGTTATTAGTTAAATCAGTTCCGACAATGTTGACAATACGTTCCGGATTCAAAGCACTGTAAACCTTTAAAAGGTTAACCTTGCCATGATCATCAAGCTCAACATTGCAGCTGAGATTGACAGTATGAGTCGGGTTGTCTTCAAAGAATTTTTCGCTCTGAAGATTAGCGACTTCTTCGTTAGTGAAACGATGACCCTTCTCATAACGGACTTCACCGTTCTTATCAATTAAGTCTTCAGCGATAACTGTTCCAGGGAGACGGTTATAGATGCCAAGCTTTTCCTGAATCTTGAATCGACCGGCCTTGCCTAAATCATAGTGTTCAGTATCGAAGAAACGCTGTTTAAGCATGATAGCGGCAGATTCAATAGTATAAGGTTCGCCAGGGCGGAGCTTTCGGAAGATGAAGCCGACAGCTTCATGAGCTCTTTCAAGAGCTGATTTCTTGGAGTTGACGGGATTCTTCTCTAAAGCCGTCTTCACGAACTGGGAATTACCGAAAAGACCGGCAATGCCAGTTACGGTATTGCTCTTAGTTCCAGCGGCATTATCCGGAAGAGTGTCATCACTTAAAGAATCAGAATCGGAAACCAATCCGATTGCTCTTAAAAGAACAACAGCCGGAACCTTCTTCTGCTTATCAATACGAACTGAAAGAACATCACGGTTATCTGTCAAATATTCAAGCCAGATACCACGAGCCGGAATGATGTCGGATCCATAAACAATGGAGGCGTCATTCTTCGGATCGATATCGGTCTTTTTAAGCATGACTTCATCAACCTTACGGGAAACATAAGCTCCCGGAGAACGTACCAATTGAGAAGCAATGCACTTTTCAGATCCGTTAACAATGAAAGTTCCAGAAGGTGTCATCCATGGGAAATCACCCATGAAGATCTTCTCCTGAGCTACACTGCCATCCGGATGCTTAAGCTGTAAAGTGACATGTAAAGGAGCACAATAAGTCAGAGCTGAAACCTTGCATTCGAAATAATCATGCTTCGGTTCGCCCCATTCAGCAGAGACATAATCCAATTCAGCAACCTGATCGGTTTCGATCAGATGGGCTCGTAAGTCCTTGTTACTCTGAACTGGAAAAATATCCTTGAATACTTCGTCTACACCTTTGTCTTTGAACCAGTTGAAGGAACTAGTCTGAATATCACAAAGATTAGGAAGCGGAACACAGGAGAATGTCTTGGAAAGATCCAAACGGTTGTTTCCGACTCTCTTGTATTTGTTCAAGTCTAAAGTTTCACCCATATTATTACCTCGTGTCTGTTTTCCGCATGCACACTAGCGGAATTCTGTCGTTGTTTAAGGCTTTGTATAAAGCCTAGTTCAGTGTACTGAGCCAGACTCCTTATAGACAACTAAGCCCACCCCGCCTAAAAAAGGCAAGGTGGGTAAAAAGGATACGTAAGAAGAATCGGGTTATTTAACTTCGACTTCGGCACCAGCAGCGACAAGCTGCTTCTTGACATCTTCAGCAGCTTCAGGGCTGATCTTTTCCTTGATGGCGACAGGAGCCTTATCAACAAGCTTCTTGGCATCCATTAAGCCTAAACCAGTGATGGCCTGAACAGCCTTGATGCAAGCAACCTTGGCAGTACCAAAGGACTTGAGGATAACAGAAACCTCAGACGGACCTTCAGCAGCCTTAGCGGCACCAGCAGCCGGAGCAGCAACAGCGGCAGCAGCCTTGACACCGAACTCATCTTCAATAGCCTTGACGAGATCCATGATCTCGACCATATTCATCTCCTTAAGACCGGCGATGACTTCATCCTTATTTAACTTAGCCATTTTCATTTCCTCCAATTAATGGTTTTACTAATTGTCTTCTCGACTAGTTGGCACTAGGAGCCGGAGTAGCACTAGCTACAGCGGGAGCATCGGCCTTAGGAGCCTTATCGGCAACAGCCTTGAGAGCTAAAGCGAACATGGTAAGCGGAGCCTGAAGAGTAGAAAGAACGATAGAAATAGCGTTCTCCTTGCTTCCGACAGCGGCTAACTGGCTCAGCTTAGCTTCATCGCAATACGTACCATCAATCATTCCGCCTTTGACACTGAACTGCTTGTGCGCGGCTTCGAAGTCCTTCAAAACCTGTAGTCCGGATCCTTCCTTTTCGGAAGAGACGATGCCATTAGGTCCTTTCAGACAAGCATCCAACTGGGCAAGACCATCTTCATCGATAGCCTTTCTCATCAGTGAATTCTTCTGAACGGAGAGACGAGCACCGGCCTTCTTAAGGTCGATACGGAGCTGGTTGACTTCAGCGACCGTGAGACCAGAATAAGAGACAACGATGGTTGAATGAGATTTCTTGAGAATGTCATTTAACTTACTGACGGTCTCTTTTTTCTCAGCTAAGATCTGCTGATTCATCTTTTCACCTCCTTTTAGGTATGGTGTATAACAACAATATACTGTTTGACGTTGCTCATATCCTCGGTAACAAATTGAGCCTTGTAGGGCAGTTACTGTCTTAGGTATATTGAAGCACCCGAATCATGTCTTCCCGACACAGCTATATATAATAGGTTAGTAGTTAGATAGCAATCTTGATGCCAGGACCATAGGTGGAAGAAACAGTGCAAGACTGAATATAGACACCCTTGATCGTAGCAGGACGAATCTTGTTGACCATATCAACAATGGTATTGAGGTTGTCAGTAAGATACTGAGCAGTGAAGCTAGCCTTACCGAAGTTGACAGCTAAATTTCCATCCTTATCATTACGATAAGAGATCTTGCCGTTCTTGATTTCCTTAATAGCATCGCCGATGTTGTTGGTAACAGTGCCAGTCTTCGGGTTAGGCATTAAGCCCTTAGGTCCTAAGACACGGCCCATTCTTCCTAAGAGGCCCATCATATTCGGAGTAGCGACGATAACATCGAATCCGAACCAGTTCTCCTTAGTAATTTTGTCGAGCATATCCTGCTGACCGATGAAGTCGGCTCCAGCAGCCTTAGCCTCATCAACCTTATCAGTGATAGCTAAGATCTTCTTAGTCTTTCCGTTGCCATGTGGAAGAACAACCGTTCCTCTTAACTGCTGATCAGCCTGCTTAGGATCAATGTTGAGCTTGAAGACAACATCAATAGATTCATCCCATTTGGCAGTAGCAGTCTTCTTGACTAAATCACAGGCTTCGGCAGTAGTGTACTTCTTGCCCTTCTCAATAAGCTTGAGGCTGGCAGCATATTTTTTGGTTAATTTCATTGTCGGTATCTCCTTTAGTCGATAATCTCTAAGCCCATTGACTTAGCAGATCCTTCGACACATCTTTCAGCAGCTTCAAGTGAATCAACATTAAGATCCTTGAGTTTGTACTCAGCAATCTTCTTAATGTCTTCCTTCTTGACCTTGCCGACAGCTACTTTAGCATTCCCGCCACGATCAGCGCCCTTACGGCCCTTCTCGAGACCGACAGCCTTCAGTAAGAGATAGGTAACAGGAGTAGTCTTGAATGACATATCGAACGTACGATCTTCATAAATGGTAAGAACGCAGGGAACAACCTCGCCTTTACGATTGGCAGTCTTAAGGTTGAACTCCTGGCAGAATTTGCCACCGATTCCAAAAGGCCCTAACTTTTGACCTAACTTAGCCGGATTGGCTCCGCCGCCTTCAGCACGAATAATCATCTGTCTTGTGACTTTTTTCACGATTGATTCCTCCTTTGATTGAAATCACGTGTGTGGTACTTATCAGTCGTCACTGACTTCCCACTGATTAGGTTTGCGCCTATAAAAAGGGCACAAAAATGCCTAACCTGATAAATTATACTAATATAATAATCTATATGCAAGAAAATCTTGTGTTTCTTCCTTGAAACGTCCCCTGGACTGTGGTATATTATCCCTTGCTTTGCATATAGCAGAGCTCACTTATGTTCCGCTAGGAGCGTCACACCTATGAACTTAAGGACAACACAATAATTTCCAAAGGAGAAACAAACCAATGAACAAAAATTTAGTTCAGCAGGTCACTGCTACTCAGATCAGAAACGACATCCCTGATTTCGCTACTGGTGATACCGTAAAAGTTATGGTAACCATTAGAGAAAACAACAAGGAAAGACAACAGGCCTTCGAGGGCGTTGTCGTCAGCGTTAGAGGATCTGGAGCTAGCCGTACCTTCATCGTCAGAAAGGATTCTGCCGGTGTCGGAGTCGAAAGAAACTTCTTCATCAATTCGCCTATTCTTGCTTCAGTCGTTGTTCTTAAGCATGGTAAGGTCAGAAGACATAAACTTTACTATCTTAGAAACTTATCTGGCAAGGCTGCTAGATTGGAAGAAATCATCCGTAAGGATAAGATTGCTAACAATATAGCTGCTACTAAGACTAACGCCGATAAGAAAAAGGCTGCTGAAAGAGAAAAGAATAAGGAAGCCAAGGAAGCCAAAGTCGCTAAGACTGAAGAAGCTGCCAATACTGCCGAAGTCAAAGCTCCGGAAGCTAAGTAAGCTTCAGAAGATAATCCCTGATTCCTTCTTATTCTCAAAACATCAAGTGACATATGACCGCTATCTTCGGATAGCGGTTTTTTATTTTAAATATAGGTGTCATCATACAAATATAAAAAGGCTTTGATAAGCACAGCATTTTTTAACTAAAGGTAATCCTTGGATTCAATCCAAGAAGAATCTATTTCTTAATTAGTTTTAATCAGCCATCTTTATTCTTAAGTCTTTAGTTGCTTAATAAATCATATTATTATTTTAATTAAAAAAGAGGCTACCAAAGAACTTAATCTTGGTAACCTCTTTAAAGGAGGAACTTATCTAAATTGTAAGAGAGCTGTTTTAGGCAATGTCAGCATCAACACTGGAATCGTAGGTAGCTTCAGGATATAAGGCTGTAACCTTAGTCTTGAAAGTAGCGATAGCAGTAGCATACGGAGTGCCAGCAAAGTAATCATGCATAGCATTCTGATACTGTTCATTGCAGCCCTGATCATAAGCTGACATAGCAGTCATCTTGATATCAGCAGCAGTTTTTTCGAAGAGAGCAATATGGTTCTGTCCGCCTAAGAAAGCTGAACCATAAGATGTATCAGTAGCAATCTTATGCATAGCAGTCTTATTGTTGCAATAATCTTCAGTCTCACGAGTGATTTTTTCAGCAATAGTAGAATCACAGGTCATGGACTTCATGATGTCAGCGACATCGGACTTATTATCAGTGCCATTAGCTCCGCAAAGCCAAGTGCCACCCCAATAGTAGTTAGCCGGACCACGGCAGACACGGTATTTGCCAAATAAGCCATTGCCGACTTCTTCTTTGCCACCATCTTTGACAGCAGTCGCTAAGGAATTTCCCTTTAAGGTGAAGTTAATACCCCAAGTGGAATAGAAGAATCCGAAGACATTGCCAGTCGGACCCTGATCCTTGCCCCAATCAGTATCCCAGAGCTTAGTCTTATGAGAATAAGCAGAATCAGTATAAGACTTAGTCTGTTTTACCCATTTCTTGATTTGAGGATCAATAGAGATCTTGCCAGAATCGTCAGCCCAGGCCTTAGAAGCGTTGTTGGAGAAGGTACGATAAGAATCATCATATCCAGAAAGCATATAATGTTCCTTAGCCTTCATCTGAGCAGCAACAGCATCGAATTTATCCCAAGTATCAATCTTGGACTGAACTTCAGTCGGATCAGAAGTTCCTAAAACATCTTCAGCGATATCGGTTCTGTAAGCATAAAGACCAGGAGTAGCCTGCCAAGAAACACCTTTTAAAGCACTGCCTCTGCCAGAACGTGTATCGGTAGCGATGACCTTGGTGTAGTCATACATATCGGAAGTATCAGTATTAGTCAAGCCTAAGTCCTTGACATCAAGAGAATAATCAGAGTTTGCATACTTAAGAGCATAATCAGCTTCCATTAAGAACATATCAACCTTGTCATCAGCAGCAGCTGTATTCTGAGCAGCAAGAGCTTTATCAAGAGCAGTCTGATAAGCGTTGCCATCATTAGCTACGATAATGAACTTGACAGTATTTCCGTTCTTAAGAGTGAAAGTGTCGTCGCCATTGTCTTTAGCAATGTTAGGATAATAAGATTTGAATTTGCCTTCGAATTCATTATTCCAGCAACGAATGTTGATAACTTTGCCACCATCACTGACATCAGCGGAATAAGACGAAGTCTGATTTCCACAAGAAGCTAATCCAGCAACAGCACCTACGCAGCATAACAGAGTGAGAACGTTCTTTTTCATAATAATTTTTACCTCCCGTTTTCCTCTCTATCCGGATCAGAACCTACCCTAACGTGTTGGATCCCAGCGACCAAATACAGTGTCGCTTCGCTGTCTGCCCCTTGAAGCCTTTTGTCAAAAGCATGAGGGTCATGCCTTGAGGTGTAAGGGCTTCCGTAATCGATTTCGAGAACATTATAGTGAGGCTTGAAAGACAAAGTCAAGAAAAAACGTTTTCGAAAAGTGAAAATGAAAAATAAAATACAATAATATTGTATTTTCCCCACAAAATATTTTTGTTAAATTTTTTTGTTGTTGATTTTTGGGGGCAAAGTTTTATACTAAAGGTGGCTTTACGAAACCGATTAAGTAGGCTAAAAATCAAATAAATTAGAGGTTTCACGCTAAGAAAGGGCATAAAAACTATGAAATTCGGTCACTTTGATGATATTAATAAAGAATATGTTATTGAAACCCCTCATACACCGCTTCCATGGATTAACTATTTAGGAGTAAATGATTTCCATTCTTTGATATCAAATACTTGTGGCGGCTACTCTTTTTATAAAGATGCTAAGCTAAGAAGAATCACTAGGTATAGATATAATAATGTCCCTCGTGATATATCTGGGCGATTCTTTTACATCAATGAAAAGGGTACCATCTGGAATGTTGGATATCTGCCAACAAAAGCCAAATTGGACTCTTATTCCTGCCGTCACGGAATGTCTTACACAATATTTGATTCGTCAAAAAACGGTTTAGAGGCTAAACTTACCTGTTTTGTCCCTCTTAATGATAATTGTGAGATCAACAAACTTGAACTCATTAATAACACTGGACGTGAAAAGAAATTCAGTCTTTATGGTGCGGTTGAATTCTGTTTATATAATGCTGTTGATGATGCAAATAACTATCAGAGAAACCTCAATTTAGCTGAAGTGGAAATCGATAATAATACCATCTATCACAAGACTGAATACCGTGAAAGAAGAAATCATTATGCTTTCTTCTACTGTTCCAAGAAGCATGACGGCTTTGATACCAGCCGTGATGAATTCTTAGGTCTAGAAAATGGCTGGGATAATCCTGAATGTGTTTCTAAGAAAATCAGTAAGAATTCAGTCATTCATGATTATTATCCAATTGGCTGCCATCGTCTTGACTTAGTATTAAAGCCTCATGAAAAGAAGACAGTCATCTTCCTCTTAGGATATGTTGAGAATCCCGAAGATCAAAAATGGGAAAAGCCTGGAATCATCAATAAAGCCAAGGCCAAAGAAATGATTGAGAAGTATAAGAGTCCAAAGAATGTTGATCAAGCCTTCAATGACTTAAAGAAATACTGGGATAATCTGCTGGATACCTTTACCATCAGCTCCAATCTTCCAAAATTTGATAGGATGGCCAATATCTGGAACCAATATCAGTGCATGATCACCTACTTAATGAGTAGAAGCGCCTCTTACTATGAAACAGGTACTGGAAGAGGTATGGGTTTCAGAGACAGTTGCCAGGATTTATTAGGATTCGTTCATTTGATTCCCGATAAAGCCAAAGAAAGAATCATCGACATTGCCTCTATTCAATTCAAGGATGGATCCACTTACCATCAGTATCAGCCATTGACCAAATGCGGAAATGCTGATATTGGAAGTGGGTTCAACGATGATCCTTTATGGTTAGTGGCAGCCACCGTGGCATACATCAAAGAAACCGGCGATAAAACCATTCTTGATATTCCTACTCCTTTTGATAATGTCAAAGGTTCAGAGAAATCCTTATATGATCACCTACTCATTTCTTTGAATCATACAATCAATAACCTTGGTCCTCATGGTCTTCCACTGATTGGAAGAGCTGATTGGAATGATTGTCTTAATCTCAATTGCTTCTCTAAAACCGATGGCGAGTCTTTCCAAACAGTAGAAAACAACGACACTCATGTCGCCGAATCTATCTTTATCGCCGGTATGTTTGTAAAATATGGCAAAGAATTCGTTGAATTAGCCAATCATCTTGGCAAGAAAGAAGATGCCGACCATATTGATAAATATGTTAAATCAATCGAACAGGCTACCATTGACTATGGGTTCGACTATGAAGGTGGTTGGTTTAAGAGAGCCTATGATGCTTACGGAAAAGAAGTCGGTACCTCTAAATGCTTAGAAGGCAAAATATTCATTGAGCCGCAGGGCTTCTGCACAATGGCTGGTATTGGTAAGAATAAAGGCTTAGGTAAGAAAGCACTGGAGTCCAGCAAAAAGTATCTCTTTGATGACTGGGGTGCTGAATTACTCTATCCTCCGTATTCAACATACCATCTGGAATTAGGAGAAATCTCCTCTTATCCAGAAGGCGTTAAGGAAAACGGAGCTGTCTTCAATCACAACAATCCTTGGCTGACATTGGCTTTCTGTGAGGAAAATGATGCTGAAGACGCTTTCGACCTTTACAAGAGAAATGCTCCAAGTTTCATCGAAGATAAGTCTGAGATTCATAAAACTGAACCATACGTCTATTCGCAAATGATTGCCGGTCGTTTCTCTCCTTGCTATGGTCAGGCTAAGAATTCCTGGTTGAGTGGGTCAGCTACTTGGTCCTTTGTCGCTCTCTCTGAAGGAATCTTAGGAATTAAGCCACAGCTGGATGGATTAGAAATAAAGCCTTGCCTTGCTAAAGAATTCAAAGAAGTTAAGATTACAAGGAAATTCCGGGGGTCGCTCTTCAACATTGATATCATCAATAAAGGCGATAAGGAAAAGTCCATGACTGTCAACGGAGTTAGACAGGATTCGGACTTAATCAAATTAGATTCCAATACTAAAGTCTATAAAGTAGTAGTCAAGCAGTAATCGAAATTGGGGGATTAATACCATGGTTGAAGAAAAAGAAAAGAAGTTCCATAAGGAAGGATTCATTGCCCGCAAGCAACGTGAAAGAAAAGAGAAGATGCTGGGTAAGAAGCTCTTAGAGGAAGCCAAGAAAAAGGATGAAGAAAGTCCTAAAGTCTGCCCACCTGATGTTTATGTCTCCATGCAGAATATCAATAAGATCTATGACAACGGTTTCCATGCCGTCCATGACTTCTCAATTGATATCCAGCAGCATGAATTCATCGTCTTTGTCGGACCTTCAGGCTGTGGAAAATCAACAACTTTAAGAATGGTAGCCGGTCTTGAAGATATCAGTTCCGGCAACCTCTTCATAGATGGCGAATATATGAATGATATTGCTCCTAAGGATCGTGGCATTGCCATGGTTTTCCAGAGTTACGCCTTGTATCCTCATATGACCGTTTTCGATAACATGGCTTTCCCGTTAAAAATCATGCATCTTAGCAAATCCGAAATCAATGAGCGTGTCATGAATGCGGCTAAAATCCTTGAGATTGAGCCTTTGCTGGATCGTAAGCCTAAAGCCTTATCCGGTGGTCAAAGACAGCGTGTGGCCTTAGGAAGAGCTATTGTCAAGCATGCAAAGGTTCTCTTAATGGATGAGCCTCTCTCTAACCTTGATGCTAAATTACGTGTTCAGATGAGAAGTGAAATCGTTGAACTTCACAATAAGCTCAATGCTACTACGATTTATGTCACCCATGATCAGACTGAAGCTATGACAATGGCTAGCCGAATAGTCATCATGAAAGATGGCTACATTCAGCAGATTGGTTCTCCAATTGATATCTTCGCTCATCCAGTCAATCTCTTTGTTGCTGGCTTCATTGGTTCTCCGGCTATGAACTTCTTCAATGCCACTTATCAGAATGGAATCGTCACTTTAACAACTGGTGAGACAATCAAATTACCAGATGAGCTAGTCGCTGGTAAGAGCATCCCGCATGACATTATCTTTGGCCTTAGACCGGAAGATATCCATGAAGGAGACGGCTATCACGCTTCCTTATATCCGGATGATATCTTCTCCATCAATGTGACTTTAGCTGAGCTTTTAGGAAACGAATACTATATCCATACGCAGTTTGGCGGTATCAATATGATTGCTAAATTCCCAGCTGAGCATAAGCTCAAAGTCGGAGATGTCGTCAAAGTCTGCCTCAATCCCAAGAAAGGCCATATCTTCGATCCTAAGACCAACTTAGCAATCTTCTAAATAAAATTATTGTCATAAACAAACTCTTCCTTAATCGGAAGAGTTTTTTCTTTGCTAGATTAATTATTAATGAAGCTTATTTAACTTCTTTAATAATTTTTTGAAGTGTATGGAAGGAGTCTTTCTTAATCCGTTTCAGATTGTTGTTATAGTCAATATAAACAAGACCGAACCTCTTTGTATAGCCATAAGCCCACTCGAAATTATCAAACAATGACCAATAGTAATAAGCTTTAATCGGAATGTTATCCTGGTTAGCTTTATCAAGTTCTTGCAGATAGGATTCAATAAACTGGATACGGTTTTCATCATGGACTTTTTCATTGCAAAGCTTATCCTCATAACAAACACCGTTTTCCGAAATGACAATTGGAAGATGATATCTCTCATAAACATACTTAGGGCCATAATAGAGGCTCTCTGGCTGGACTTTCAGCCATTCAAAAGATGTTGAATCCTTCGGATCGCTATCATATAAAGAAACTAGCTTATTACTGATTAAACGGCATTTGTGGCCAGTATAGATATTCAAATAAACGGTAGTCTGTTTAGCTTTCTGAATCAGCTCCATGTCACCTTTTTGAATAATGGTGCCGTATTCTTTTTTGTAGTCACTTAAGATGCTCTGCGGATAGTGTCCTAAATACAATGGATCCATATATAGAGAAACCGTATAAAAGTCCTCAGCCGAAATTCTAGTATTGAAGAGTTCTTCATAACAGGCTTTTTCTAATTCTTGATTGTTTCGGTCTTCCGGTATTGGAATCGTAATGGTGTTAACAAACCCGACTTCACATTTCGGATTCTTTTTCTTTAGAATCTGATAGGCAGCAGCATGAGCAAGAAGAACATGATGGGAAGCCGCTAATAAATCACGAAGATTAGTCTTCCGTGAAGGAGCGTGTTCTTTACCAGTCAGTCCTAAGCCAATGAAGCATTGGGGTTCATTGAAAGTTAAAAAGTCAGTTACTAAGTCTGAAAGATAGTCGCTTACGGCTTGGACATAGGTGGAATAGCACTTCACTATGTCCCGGTTAACCCAACCGCCTTTTTCATCCAAATATTCAGGTAAGTCCCAATGGAAAAGAGTGCAAACCGGATTAAGGCCATGCTCTCTGATACAGGAGAGGACTCTCCTGTAGAAAGCTACGCCTTCCATATTTACACTCTGGTCTTCATTTAATATTCGGCACCAGCTTAAAGAAAGACGGAAATCCTGAATGCCTAAATCTTTAGCAATCATAATGTCTTCTTCATATCGATGATAGAAATCAAGCGCAACTTTGCCATCGCTATGATCGGATATGGCTCCTGGCTCAGTAGTAAAGACATCCCAGATAGAAGGCACTTTATGATCTAAATTATAGCCGCCTTCGACCTGATAAGAAGAAACACCGATTCCAAACCGGAAGCCTTTGTAGAACATTAGTTTAACCTTTGACAGAACCGGAAGTAAGGTTCTTGATCAATCCCTTAGAGAAGATAAGATACACAATGAGAAGCGGAAGGACAGCAACCGTCAAGAGCATATAAATCTCACCTTTATCAAACGTAGCCGGCGAAGAGCCAGTTAGCAAGGTAAGAACAATCGGAATAGTCTTCACATCACGGTTCTCTAATAGCATGGAAGGCAAGAAGAAATTGTTCCAGTTAGAGACATAAGCGAAAATGAACTGAACTGACATAGCTGGCTTCAGAATAGGTAAGACAATCTGATGGAAGATTCTGATTTCACTTGCACCATCAACACGGCTAGCTTCAATGACTTCAAAAGGAAGAACTGACTCCAAGTACTGCTTCATATAGAAGTAAGTGACCGGAGAGGCCACGGCCGGAACAATCAATACCCAGATTTGATTTGTCAAACCTAAGTCAATACAAGCCATGACTAGACCCATAGCTGATACCTGAGTAGGTATCATCATGATGGCAAGAATGAAAGTCGTAATTATTTTCTTGCCTTTGAATGAATAGATATGGGTTGCATAGGCCGTCAAGGCACTGAAATAGACCGTCAGAACAGAGGCGGAAAGGGAAATGATCAGTGAATTGCCAAAGGCTGATAGCAAGGGAATATTGGAGTCATTGAACAAAGTGTTCCAGTTAGCGGCAAAAGAACCACCAAACCACCAATGGAAACCTTTCATAATATCAGCAGATGAATAAGAAGAGTTGACTAATAAAACATAGAACGGGAATAAACAAATGATAGTCAGAATAATCATTACAAAATAAACAAAGAAACGATAGACACCTAATGAAACCTTCTCATTCTTCTTTTTCTTTGTTCTCAAAGAAACCACATTGCCAGCTGTTAAGGTACCAGCTGAGAACTTCACTTGATCCTGATTGTTCTTCATAAGTTACCTCCCTGGTCTTTAGCAAGAAGACCGTTTGTCAGCATTACATGACTATCAGTCTTGTATTCTTTCATACGCTTCTTATAAGACTTGGATTCAGCTTTGATGGCATTATAGGAAGGAACCATTGTCTTAAAGACAAAGATAGAAAGAATGCCAGTAAAGATAAAGATGATGACTGAGAGAGCACCGGCCATACCATAGTTCTTAGAAGTACGGATCATAGTGTAGAGCCACATCATAATAGTCGTAGCAGAATCGTTTGGATTGTTGACCCCGGAATTAGTGAATAACTGAGGAGCGTCAAACAACTGTAAGCCACCGATTAAAGAGGTAATGACAACATAAACAAAGATTGGTTTAAGCAATGGCATAGTGACCTGCCAGAAAGTACGGCTGGCATTAGCGCCATCTAGTCTTGCTGATTCAAAGATGGATTCATCAATACCCATAATACCTGACATTATCAGAATAGTCGTATTTCCAAACCACATAATCCAGTTAATGAAAGCAATAATCAATCTGACTGAGGTGGTATTCTGCAAAAACATAATCGGAGAATCTTTAGCAATGACGCCTAAGTCCATCAAAATTTGATTGACCGGTCCTGACTGAGCAAAGAACATTTGGAACATCATACCAAAGGCGCTAGCCATAACTAAGTTAGGCATATACATGACCGCTTTGAAGAAACCGGAGCATTTCATCTTAAGTCTGGAATCTGTGAACCAGACTGCTAATATTAATGAAAGAATAATCTGTGGAACAAAGCCGATAATCCAAATCAGCATCGTGTTCCCAAGGTATTTCCAGAATACCGATCCTGGAGCCAGTAAGGTAATAAAGTTTTGGAAGTTGTTGAAGTTAGGCCCAACAGCTGTGATTCCTAATTTGAAGTAGTATTCAAATAAGGAATAGTAAAAAGTCTGACCAAGCGGCACTAACTGGAAAATCAGGAATACTAAAAAGAATGGTATCAAAAAGAGATAACCGTATTTAGCATAATTTATCTTCTTATGATACTTGCGTCTCGGCGTTCCCCCTAATTGTTGACTAGCATCGGCCGCATCGGCTAGATTGTTGCCTGCTTCCTTTTTTCTGATCATAACGCTTTCCCCTTTTTTGAAAACAGCTCAGCTTACTTGTTGATGTTTCTTGTCGTGTTTCCCTCTTGAACACGGCCCTGCACATAGACGGTCCTTGGAATAAAGGTGTTAGGTTCTTCAATACGGCTGATGAGATTGATGGAAGCTTGCTTGCCAAGTTCGGATGAGTTTTGAACATAGGTGGTGAATACTGGACGGAAGATACGAGATATTTCAACTCCATCGTAGCCAACTAGGGACATATCTTTAGGTATGTCATAGCCAGACTGATTCAAAGCAGTGATGGCTCCAAGCATCGCAATATCGTCAGTACAAAGAATGCAAGTAGGACGGTCAGACAATGAGACAAGTTGTTTGGCTGCTCTTCCACAGGCGCGAGGATCATGGAAACGTCCTTCAATCAGGAAATCGTTGTTGACAGTTAATCCGCATTCCTGCATGCCCTTATAGAAACCAGCTAAACGCTTCTTGGTAACTTCTGTGTTTTCGCCATGGATGAAGGCAATATTCTTATGGCCAAGACTGGCAACGTAATTGACTAGTCTTTCCGGTCCTTCAGTATTGTCAGACATGATAGCAGTCGCAGAATTGAAGATGTAATCGATTGTCACTACTGGTAATCCACTATTCACCAATTCAATGATTTCGGGATTAGAGAAGTCCTCCGAGACAACTATTACACCATCCATATTGCGGTATTTGGCAATTTGATAATAAGTCATGCTACTTGCAGGGCTTTTTGATAAGAAAGTGATGTTGTAACCTTTGGATTCGGCTTCAACCTTTAAGGAATCAAGAATTGCCGAGAAGTATTCATGTTTTAAGCCGCCAGCCGTAGGATCATAGAAGATGATTCCGATTGAAAAAGATCGTTTCATTTTAAGGGCACGGGCATAGGCGTTTGGAACATAGCCCATTTCCTGAGCGACCTTTTGAACCCGTGCAATAGTTTCCTTGCTTAATTCATCAGAATTATGTAAGGCTTTACTTACTGTAGCGATAGAAGTGTTGCATTTAATGGCAATATCTTTAATTTTAATCATACTGTTACCGCTTTCTTAATCGTTTTCGTTAACATTATAGTTTTGTTCCTATTGTTTTGTCAACCCCACAGCAAAAATGTTTTGAATATATATTTTTTTGTATTTTTTTGCGATAAATACGTTGCTTTTTTAGTTTCGTTGGTTTTCGTAAAATTACGTTTTTTTGCAAAAATCGAAAACGTTTTAATCAGCTGTTTATCGCAATATTCCAAAAGCGAAAACTGTTTTCGAAAATGTTTTTAATAAAGTGTCAAGTAAAAAGGCTTGACACCACTATATGGCCATCTTATAATAATCGTGCTTTTAATCCAATTGGAGGAAATATCTATGGTTAAAATCAGATTAGCCAGAATCGGAAGAAAAGATCTTCCGACGTATCGTGTCGTCGTTAGTGATTCTCGTAAGACCCCTACTTCAGCTTGCATCGCTGATTTAGGTTATTTTGATCCTGTGACTGAAAAGTCCAACATCAATGTTGAAGAAGCCGTCAACTGGCTTAACAAGGGAGCTATTGCTTCTGATTCTGTTAAGACTATTTTCAAGAAGTTTGGTATCAACAAGCAGTTTGCTGATGCTAAGAATGCTGCTAGAAAGGCTCTTGATGACAAGAAGACCACTAAGAAGAAGCATTCTGCTCCTAAGAAGAGAGTCAGAGCTAAGAAGGTTGTTGTAGCTCCGGCGGCTAAGACTGAAGAGGCCCCTAAGGCTGCTGAAGTTAAGGCTGATGATAAGGCTGTTGAGGCTAAGTAAAAATGGATAACACCACTAACCTCGATCTCACTGAGGATATCCGTTCTCTCATCGAGCCCTTGGTTAGCAAACCTGAGGCTTTGATGATCAAAAGAACTGATAAGCCTGAGGATCTCGGCAAGAGAGAGCAGAACTATCTCATTCTTTGCGAAAAAGAAGATTTAGGAAAACTGATCGGTCGCCATGGAGTCATCTCTGATTCAGTCCGTACTCTTCTCAACGTTTCCGTTAAGAACATGAGAAAGAAGATTCATCTTCGCTTTGAATCCTTCGAAGATTTCAATAGTTCCGCTGCTAAGTAAGCAAATAAAAAGGGGAGGCTAACCTCCCCTCTTTCTTTCTTGAGTAAGGAGAAATATAAAAAATGGCAGAAAAGAAAATCGGCCGGATTGTTAATACATATGGTATTAAAGGCCAACTGAAAATATCCGTAACTTCTTCAACCGCTGAAGACCGTTTTGCAGTCGGCAAGAAAGTCACAATCATCAATCAGCTAAATAAGAAGGAGACATATCTTATTAAGACTGAGATGATCAAGAACAGCCGTATCATCATTATCGGTTTAGACGGATTTGATGATATCAATCAAATCACGTGGATGGTCGGAAGAGATGTCTTCGCTTCCGTAAGAGCACCTAAGGGTACTTTCTTCTATGATGATTTAGTAGGCATGATGGTTGTCGATTATCAGAGTAAGGAAATTGGACCGGTTGCTAATGTCACCAAGATGCCTGGTGGTGATTATTTAGTCATCGGGAACTTCTTTGTTCCCTTCAAAGAAAATCTTTTTGTAGAATCTGTTGATTCGGACAAAAAGATCATCAAGTTAACTAAGTTAGGTTCTGAAACCTGCAAATAATGAAGATAACAATTCTTACCATCTTCCCTGATTTCTATCAAGAGTTCATCAAATCATCAATTATCGGTAGAGCAATATCTAAGGGCATTGTCGAAATCAAAATCGTCAATATCCGTGATTACTCTTTAGATAAGAACCATCGAGTAGATGATCACCCTATTGGTGGCGGTGCTGGTCTAATCATGCGATTAGAGCCTCTTTTGGATTGCCTGAAAGCTAATACTACTTCTGCAACCCACAAAATATTAATGGGACCTAAAGGTCACACCTATTGCCAAGAAGATGCCAAACGCCTTTCCAAGATGGATGATATTTGTTTGATCTGTGGCCATTATGAAGGCATTGATTCTCGCTTCAATGACTACATTAATGAAGAACTATCAATCGGTGATTTCATTTTAACCGGTGGCGAAATACCGGCTATGGCTATCACTGATTCCATTGTCCGTCTTTTAAAAGGTGCCATTGCTGATGAATCCACTAAAGAGGAATCTTTTAATGATGGCTTATTGGAATACCCACAATACACCTACCCTAAAGAATACGAAGGCAAAAAGATCCCGGATGTTCTTTTCTGCGGCAATCATCAGATCATTGATGCCTACCATCGTAAAGAAGCCATCAAAGAAACCTATCTTCATCGAAAAGATTTATTAAACAAAGCCACTTATTCTAAAGCGGACTATGAGTACCTGGATGAAATCAAGCATAATAAAACCGGTTCTTTAGAAACCAAAGAAAAGTCCGCTATGGAAAAAGGCAAAAAATTCATTAAGTGATTTTTTAATCTTTTTCTATAGTCGGGACAATTGTTATTTAGATATTACCTTGATAAACTGAAGTAAGATGTTTCTTAGCTATTTCAGTTAATTTATTAATTGTTTCTATTGGAGTCATAGCTACTGATTCATGATACATAGGAAAATAGCGAGTAATATGAAGAGGAATCTTAGGATTCAGAGAAGCAATCCACTGACATTCTTTATCCATATCTAAAGGTGAATCATTGTGAGAAGGAACAATAAGAGTTGTCAGCTCAATATGAACCTTTGCTTCATAGGAGGCTTTGATGAAAGCCTTGGTCATCTCAAAATCAGAGCCGATGTATTTAAAGTAGTCTTCACTGAATCCTTTTAAGTCAATATTCATAGCATCAATATAAGGAAGAATCTGCTTTAAGGCAAAAAGGGAGGTGCAGCCATTAGTTACAAGTACGGTTTTTAAGTTGTTTTCTTTGGTAAGCTTTGCACAGTCTTTAACATACTCGACCCCTACCATTGGTTCGTTGTACGTAAAGGCTATTCCGATATTTCCTTCGCTTTTCAAGTCCAGTGCTTCCTTTACTAGCTTGTCTGGTGAAATATAAGTGCTTCTGCTTTTTAAATTGGCTTGCGAGATTTCATAGTTCTGACAAAACGGGCACCTTAAATTACACCCATAGGAGCCAACCGAAAGTATCAAAGAGCCAGGATAAAATTCTTTGAGTGATTTCTTTTCAATAGGATCCAAAGCTAAGGAGGTAACTAAGCCATAGTTATCTGCAGCTATTATCCCGGCTTTGCTTTTTCTAGCTCTGCAAAAGCCTATTTGTCCTTCTTCTAAAAAGCAATGTCTGAAACAAATGGGACAAGTCATACATGCCTAGTGGTAGTGAAACGGTAGAGTTCCACTGCTTCTTTTTGAGGAATACCGGCTTTTCTTTTAGCTATACTGATTTGTTCATCAACAGTATCCACTCCCTCTAAATCCGGAAGTAGAATACCTTGACTGTTGTCTTTCTTGACAAAGACACCGTATTTCTTAGGATTAAGCATTTCTTTTGAAGATATTTTTTCAAAAGGCGATAAAACATCGACACTAATATCAATATAAGGTAATTCTTTAGATTTAATTGGGTCAAAGCGAGAATCAAAACTAGAGGCGCTTGCAGAATTGGAAATTATTTCCAAAGCAACATTGGCTTTAGTAGGCATGATTGTACCTATACAGCCTCTAAGTCTTTGCTCTTCATGAATGGAAACAAAGACACCGGCTTTTTGATTTAATAGTTCCTTTTCAATATTTTCATCTAAAGGCATAGGCTTCTGATTGGTCACATAATAATTGACGGCTTTGATAGCTAAAGCCGCAAAAGGATCGGCTTTCCGATGCTTGGCTTCAATTTTCTTTACCAAATCAGTTTTATACTGATCAACCAAATTTCTCTTTTCATCGATTCCTCTAACGTAATATTTCACAATGCCATAGCCAATGCCAAAGGTATCCTCATGAGATAAGACTTTTACTTCTAAGTCCCTTTGATCTAAAGCACCAGCCATTATTGCAAAACTACTGTGGCCACAGACTTCAGCTTCATCAACAAGTTCCGGATCATATTCCAGCAGGCCTTTGAAGTCAGCTGACTTCAAAGTATTCATAATGCTTTGATCATATTTAGGGCCCACTTCTTTATAGCCGTATGGACCATCCTTCTTCTGACAATGGGATAAATCACCAGAAGCCACATAGACAGCTCTACGGCCTAATTTTTCAATTGCTTTTTGAATAAGCAATCCCAATTGATAGTGCTGACTATAGGATAAACCGGATATTCCAACTCTAACCAATTTATAGGCTTTATAAAACTGATTAATGAAATAAAGAGGAACCATGGAACCATGGTCCATCGTGAAATCAGTACTGTCATTTCCGCCAAGAGTGCCAGCTGGGAATTCCTGACTACTAGCAAGGTGAGCTATCTCAGAAGTAAGTTCAGTATCATAGTCGACATCGAAGTGGCATTGAGGAGCCTGAAAATTAGTTAAGGTCGCATGGCCCTTGTCTTTTCCACAGAAAGAGAAGTAATCGGAATAGCATTCAGCATGTGGCGAAGAAATAATAATAGTATCCGGCTTAATGGACGCAATATCTTTAGCTACCTGCAAATAAGAATCAACTGTTTTCTGAACCTTGTGTTCTTCTCCTTTACCTACTTCGGATACAAGGATTGGAGCATGTGGAACAACAAATCCAGCGATAATACTCATATTTAGATTCCTTCTTCCTGAATATCATAATCAAAAAGGCCTCCAATTTAAAGGAGACCTGATTATTAAATGCAAAACAGATTATTAAGCTATCTTCCCATCATCTTCTGCATCAAATATGGATTGTTTTTTGCCATCTTCATCTGAGTCTTCATCTTATCATAAGATTCAAGAACCTGATTTACTTCTTTAGGAGAGGTTCCAGACCCATTAGCGATTCTCAGTTTACGGCTCGACTTAATCATTTCCGGATGTTTTTTTTCATCACGAGTCATGGAATTGATTATGACTTCCGTTCTCTTCAAGGCAATCTGAGCCTGATTAAGCTGTTCTTCACTGACTGAAGGCATACCAGGAATCATCTTGATAATCTTGCCTAAAGGCCCAATCTTATTGATTTGCTTCATGGTGGAAAGCATATCGGTCAAATCAAACTGACCCTGCATCATTCTGCGGCTGGTTTTATCAGCCTGTTTTTCATCAATCTTGGACTGCATTTCTTCGACTAGAGAGACAATGTCTCCCATGCCTAGGATTCGGTCAGCCATTCGATCAGGATGGAAGTTTTCCAAATCGTCCATCTTCTCACCCACGCCGGCATACTTAATTGGAATGCCAGTCAGTTTCTTGATTGATAAGGCCGCGCCACCATGGGAATCACCATCCAGCTTAGTCATGATGAGACCGGTGATCTTGATTTCCTTGTTGAAGGTCAAAGCCACATTAGTAGCATTCTGACCCGTCAAGGAATCAACTGTCAGCAATGTTTCATCGACATTGACGTTCTTCTGAATGTCCTTCAATTCCTGCATCAGCTTCTCATCGATTTCAAGACGGCCAGCTGTATCAAGAATCAGAATATCGTATTTTCCTTCAGTAGCCTTACTATAGGCCTCTTTAGCAATTACCGGAGGCAAAGCACCGCTTTTATCAGAGAAGGTATCAACCTGAGGGTCACATTTAAGACCTAAGTTTGTTAACTGTTCAATAGCAGCCGGACGATAGATATCCAAAGCACCTAGCAGGACTTTCTTATGGTTCTTGTTTTCAAATAAGTTAGCCAGTTTAGCAGCCGAAGTGGTTTTACCAGTACCTTGAAGACCGACCATCATGATGACTGTCGGACGTCCATCCATTCGAAAACAGATATCGTTGTCTCCGCTTCCTAAAAGAGTCTCCATCTTGTCATGAACAATCTTAACGACCATGTCTCCAGGCGAGACTTTGTCTAAGACCTTCTGACCGACAGCCTCATCTTTGACTTCCTTAATGAAGTCATTGACGACATCATAGTTGACATCAGCTTCCAATAAGGCTTTTTTGACCTCAAGAAGCATGTCATCCATGTTCTTCTCAGTCAGAACAGCTTGTCCTCTCAGCTTCTTGAAGATTCTTCCTAAACGGTCACCCAAGGCTTCAAATGCCATAATCGAGTTCTCCTTTTATCTTGTCAACGATGCTTTTTCTTTCAAGGTCATCACTGACAGTCAATAATTGATCTAAATCAGCTCTGATAGTCATACTCCTACTCATAAGTTTCATCTTCTCTTCATACTTATCTAATTCCTTCTCACCTTGCGACAAAGAGATAAAGACTGCATTTCTGGAAACTTGCTCATTTTGAGCAATCTCACTAAGTGACAAGTCCTGATCATAGAAGTCATTCATTCTTCTTCTAATCAAGTCAGTAAGCAAAGAACCATAGATGGATAAAAGAGTTCCATAGCGGTTCTTCCGCTCAATAGGTGTCAGTTTCATATGAGGAAGAAGAGGCAGTCAAAGAGTAAGAACACCACAGCTGTCCCTAAGAAATACATCCAGAATTCTTTGTATTTATAGAAATGAAGTTTGTCAGGGCAAATGAAGATAGCATAAATAAAAGCAATGATGACTGAGACAATCATCTCCGCCAAATAGTAGTTAGGTACCAGCATTTGAACAATGAAAGAGATGATCATGTTGAGGAAGAGACAAATTAGAATTGAACCGATAATACCCATAAGTTAGTCCTCCTCATCACCGACAAGCAAACCATAGAGATACTTGTCGAGATCAAACTCTTCTAAGTCAGTCATTTTCTCCCCTAAGCCGATGAATTTAACTGGCAAGGCTAACTGATCACGGATAGAAAGAATAATACCGCCTTTGCTGGTTCCATCCATCTTGGTAATGACAATACCGGTCAATGGAACCGAATCCCTAAAGACACTGGCTTGGTCAATACCATTCTGACCAGTATTGGCATCAATGACAAGAAGCGCTTCATGAGGTGCTTCCGGAATGACCTTCTTCATGACTCGAACCATCTTCGATAATTCATCCATCAGACCCTTTTTGTTCTGAAGTCTTCCAGCAGTATCCACAAAGACTAACTGGTAGCCTTCGTTTTTAGCCTTAGTCAAGGCATCATAGCAAAGAGAAGCCGGATCGGCATTAGGCCGAGAAAGTATATCGACTCCGACTTTGTTGGCCCAGAAAGTCAATTGCTCCACTGCACCGGCTCTGAAAGTATCGCCAGCCACTAAAAGGATTTTCATTCCGCGGTCTTTGTACTTCTTTGCCAGTTTAGCAATGGTAGTTGTCTTACCAACACCATTGACACCTGACATTAAAACCACGGTCGGACCAGAGGAAGCAAAATTAAGCTCAGTCTGGAAAGAGCCGCCCCTATTGGCGTAGCCAACAAACATCTTATCGATCAAAAGATCGTTAAGCTCTTTAGTATCTGTAATGTTCTTGGCACTGGCTTCCATGGAAGTCTCTTTGATGAGTTCCATTGAAAGATTGATGCCGACATCGGCTTCAATCAGAATTCTTTCCAAAGAATCAAAATATTCCTGGTTGATGACTTTATGGGAATTGGCTAGTTTCTTCAACCGATCAGTAAAACCAACTCGGGACTTATCAAGTCCAGCCACATATTTGTCTTCAACAGCCTTTTCTTTTTCCTTCTCAGAAAGTTCCTTCTCTTCAGGTTCATCCAGTTTATTCTGAACAGCCGGTTTGACTTCCTCGGGCTTTAACTCAACTCGAGGCTGAAAAGCGGGAATCGGTTTAGTCTCAGCAACTGTTTTTGACTCTTCAATAGGAGAAGCTGCCTCTTTTTCAGATTCAGAAACAGTCTCTTCTTTAACCGGTTCAGGAGCAACCTTATTTTCAGTTTCAGGCTGTTCAACAGGTTTCTCTTCTACTACTGGAGTTGATATGTTTTCTTCTTTGATAATAGGCTTAGGTTCTTCAGTAGCATTTGAAACCGGAGTCTCCTCTTTAGGAGTCTCTGCGACTGACTTTGTTTCTTCTTTGGCTTCAGCTACTGGAGTCTCTTCAATAGGGGCCTTAGAAGCTTCTTCTTTCTGAGCATTATCTAAAGCCTCTTGAGCCTTCTTAGCTTCTTTTTCTTCTTTTCGATGTGCAAA
>JBAXZY010000015.1:0-24150 GCA_041670045.1 Bacilli bacterium
GTGTTACTGATGTTTTGAGAGAAGGCAAATCCCCTGAAGAAATGCTTCAAATGCTTTTTAAAGGCTTTGATGTTTCGTTTACAGAAAGAAAACCCATTTGCTTCAAATGCTCCTGCAGTCACGAAAAAGGGTTAGAAATTCTCGAGGCATCTGGTAAAGAGACCGTTGATGGCTTAGTCAAAGATAATCAAGGCGCTCAGGTGGTTTGTGACTTCTGCGGCAAAGAATATGACTATACCAAAGAGGAAGTTCTAGCCATCCAAAAGAAACTGAATCAGAAAGCCTGATTATTTTTCTTTAACTCTTTGTAATCATTCGGAAAAAAGACTCTTTTTATTGTTCTTGTTTACCATTGAAATAGCTTATAAGTAGATATTTTTCAAGGGGGCAAGGAAACATATGGATAACATTGAAGAAACAGTCAAAAGAATGATTCTGGAAGAGAAAGCGGATTTAGTGATGGGCAACAGCAATATGACTACCTATCCTGTGTCACGCTTGAATGTCCGTTCCATCACTTTTTCGGATGGACCCAATGGCTTACGTAAGGAAAAGGAAGGCTCCAGTGGCTTGGATTCCATCTCTTTACCAGAACCGACTACCTGTTTTCCTTGCGGCGTTAACTTAGCTTCTACTTTCGACAAGGATTTAATAAAAAGAGTAAGTGTCGCTTTAGGTGAGGAATGCTCCTATTTTGGGGTCAATGTTCTTTTAGGACCGGCCGTCAATATCAACCGTTCACCCTTAGGTGGCCGGAACTTCGAATACTATTCCGAGGATCCCTGCTTAGCCGGAACTATTGGAACTAGTTATGTTTTAGGATTGCAAAGTCAAGGAGTGGGTGCTTGTGTAAAGCACTATGCTTTGAACAACAATGAAGCCAACCGGTTTGTGGGTAACTCCCTGTGCGATGAAAGAGCCATGAGAGAAATCTATCTCAAGCCTTTTGAAACCATTGTTAAAGAAACCAATCCATTAGCCATCATGACTAGCTACAATTTGATCAATGGCACCCATGCCAGTGAAAATCGTTATCTGCTTCACGATATTTTGAGAACGGAATGGGGCTTTGATGGTGTAGTGATGGCTGATTGGGGCGGTTTAGTCAATAAAACGGCTTCTCTGCATGCGACTAATGACTTAGAAATGCCCGGTTCTGTTAAACATAACCGGGACTTAGTTATCAGTGAATCTGAGAAAGGAACTTTAGCTCAGGATGATTTAGATGCAGCCGTCAGGCATCTGCTAGTCTTAGGTCAGAAGACAGATAAACCGAGAGTTGAGAAATGTGACTTCAAGGAGCATGCTCAGCTTGCTTATGAAGCTGCTGTCGGTTCGGCGGTTTTGCTGAAGAACGAAGACAAAGTCCTTCCTCTTTCAAAAGATAAGAAATATCTGATTATTGGTTCCTTGTTTGAACACATGCGTTATCAGGGTTCTGGTTCTAGCATGATCTATCCGATAAAGACGGTATCGATTAAGAAAGCCTTCAATGATGAAAAGGTTCAGTATGATTATGTTGAAGGTTACTTGCCTCATGATGATAAAATCGTTACTAAATTAGAGAATGCCGCTCTTCTTAAGGCAAATGACTATGATGAAATTCTCTTCTTCGGTGGTTTGATAGATGGCATGGAATCAGAAGGGTTTGATAGAGATGACATCTCCTTACCTAAGAACCAAGTCGAATTGATTAATAAATTAGGTTTCCTTCATAAGAAGATGGTCTTAGTTCTTTTTGGCGGTAATGTCATCGATTTGCCTTTTGAAAAAGATTTTGCCGGTATCATCAATATGCAGTTTGCCGGTGAAATGTGCGGATTAAGCACTTATTCTTTGCTTTTCGGTTTAATCTCTCCTAGTGGAAGATTAGTCAATACTTATCCTAAGTCTTTAGCTGATGTTCCTTTCAATAAGGAATTTGGTACTAATATCAATGAGCATTACAAGGAATCCATCTATGTCGGATACCGCTATTACACCACCTTCAATGTTCCTGTTCTTTATCCTTTCGGATATGGGTTATCATATGCTAGTTTCAGTTACTCCGATTTAGAAGTAAGCCAAGATGAAAAGCAGCTTTTCATCTCTGTCAAGGTAAAGAATACCTCTGATATTTCCGCTTCCGAAGTAGTCGAAGTTTTTGTCAGACATCAATCCAAGAATACTGATTTCCCTTTACGTCAGCTGAAAGCCTTTGATAAAGTCTTCTTAGAATCCAAGGAAGAAAAGACCGTAAAATTAGTTATCAGCAAAGACGATCTCAAATATTACTCCATGGCTTTAAAACGTTTTGTCTTAGATGACGGTGAATACGTAATTGAAGTTAATAAGGATGCTAACCAAGTCATTCTAAGTGAGAATTTGGAACTACAGGGCGAGAACATCAAAGAAACAGGACGTGAATGCTATCTCAATAAGGAAAAGGTTCTTTCTTTAACGGATGAAGAATATGAAAAGATTGCTAATGTCAGATCAATGGAACATTCATCTATTAAAAATCACTATACCTTAGAGACACCATTCAAAGAATATCAGACCCATAATGGCAAACTATTGCTTAGATTAGTGAGTAGAATCTGCAAGAGGCAAGGCAAGAAGGCTGAGAAGATTGAAGATGAATTTGCTAGAGACCGGACCAGGGAGGGTGCTAAGTTCATTCAAAAGATGCTACCTTCTTTCTGTATCCGCAATGCCTGTTATTCAGCTGGCAAGATGTTCACTTATGAGATGGCTTTAGGATTGCTCGACTTCGTTAACGGGCATACATTCAGAGGCTTTCACAAGCTTCTTAAAGAATATAAGAAAGTTGCAAAGAAAGATAATTAAGTAAAACAATTTAAAAAACCTGCTTATTGACTTAGAAAATGTCTTTTATTAATTTGTTTGAAGAAAAAGAAAACGGCTGAGGCAATCACCTCAGTCGTTTCTTTATAGTAAATAGAAGGGAGTCTATTACTATTCAATCTTAAGCTGCAACAGCTTCGACAACTAATGCGGGAATATTCCAGGTACTGTCATCCTTTTGGATGGAATACTTGAAATCTGTCAAATCAATTTCAGCATAATCGTCAGCAAGCGGAACCTTAATATCGCCTTTTGTATCACCAGGGGCGCCAAAGTGAACTGTGTAAACGCTCTTCTTGCCAGCAACCTTTAAAGCATCAACTGTCGAGACGGCGATATCACAGACCCAGCTGCCGTCAGCGGCGACAGTGCCTTTAGCAGTGCCATCATTGGATTCTAAAGGCGTATCCCAACCCTGTCCATCTACATTACCGTTATGTTGGAAATCATAAGTGAAGCCAGCCAAATCACCGGCTGTAGCTGTACCGGTCTTGAGGGCACCTTTTACTTCGTAATAGACGATGTCATCCTTCTTGACTATGCTAGCTGAAGAGATTGTGTTAGCAGTATGGGCCGAAATGCTGATAGCGACACAGCCCCAGTTATCCGCATTGGAGAGTAAGGTGTAATCATTGCCGTTGTAAACGACAGTATTGGAGACATAATCCAGGTTTAAGCCAACCCAAGTCGGAGCCGGAATGGCATCTACAAAAGCCTGACGATCAGCTTCAGTTGTATAAGAAGAGGTTGTTCCATCAGTTTTTTTAATATTGCCGGCACTGACATAATCAGAGGCGAAGGTTCCATCCCAGTCATCAGCTATATGAGTATCTTCCAAAACATTGCCATTAGCATTATGTCTATAACGATTCTTGGTTTCCTTGTACTGGACCTTTAAGTCTGTTGCCTTATCAGTACCGGAATCAGTGCCGTTAAAGAGATATTTTCCAATCCAATCGTTAGCATCAGTTCCAATCCCCATATCTTCAACACTGGCCTTTATGGTCCAAGTCTTGTCGGCATTGAAAGTAGCACTAAGTCCAGAAGCACGTTTAGAAGCCCAGTCACCGCCTCTCTTCATGAACTCAATAGCACTCTTACCGGCAATGTCAGCTTCGGTGACACCAACTGATTCACCAGTTATGACTACGGTCGGAATATTGTTTTCGCTGGTTAAAGTGACTTTTTCAGCCTGAGAAGAGACCTTTTCATAGACAGCCTTATAGACGATGGCAGTATCGCTAGCAACGTAAGGAACAATTTCCTTATCGAAGCCACGGAAGACATAAATGCCATTAGCATCAGTCGGTTTAGCCGGAACTTCCTTCGTGAATTCAGGAACCGTGCCGACTTCAATGGTATCGATAGCTTCAAGCATGGAATCATCATAGTTGACAAAGGTTACTTTATGTTTAGCAGCGACACTTTCAACGGTGACAGTGATAGTCTTAGTTAAAACGGCGCCTTCCGCATTCTTGCCCTTAGTAGTGACAGTGATAGTAGCACTTCCTTCAGCGACAGCAGTGATTAAGCCGGTAGCTGAAACAGTAGCGACAGCTGCGGTATCAGTGGCATATTCAACGCCTTGCTCGGTAGCATTGGCAGGTAAAACAGTAGCAGTGATCTGCTTAGTTTCGCCTTCCTTAAGTAAAGTCTCCGTGAAATCAACCTTTAAAGAGGAAACAGCAGTAGAAGTTACTGTGACAGCAATGGTCTTAGAAACATAAGTGCCATCAGTCTTTGTGCCTTTAGTGGTAACAGTGATGGTGGCTTGACCGATACCGATACCTTCAATGACGCCTGCATTAGTAACAGTAGCAATAGCGGCATCAGAACTTGTATAGGTGAATCCCTTAGTAGTAGCCTTGACCGGATCCAAAGTGGCAACTACAGTATGTTTTCCGCCTACTTCAAGAGTTAAGGTTGAAGAATCAAGAGTAAAATCGTTGACATATACGGTAGCCTTAACAGAAGTAGAGGATGCCGGAGCAGAAGTGGAAGTGCCTTCCGAACTAGTCTTGCCACAACCAGCTAAAACGAGAAGAGGTAAGAGTGCAACTAACAGTAGATTTTTTGTTTTCATCTTGTTAAATAAAGCCCTTTCAGTTTATTTGCCTTTATTAAAACTCACATCACGGAAGGCTTAATTCTCTTTTTCGCAACCCTCAAAGAATATTTCGTAACCGCTTTCTTTTTAAAAAGGTTCTTAAAAAAACATCCACAGAAAAACTGGCTTATTTCACATATAATGATTTCGGAAATAAACTCATGTCTTCTTCGAATCTAAGCCAAAAAAGGCTTTAAAACTGTTTTTTTAATAAATGGGTTAATTAATTGTCAAACCCGTCAGAACATCTTTCTGATCACCGTAAACAGAGGAAATATAGTTGAGTCTTACGTAAAGCCAGTTGTAGAAGAAAGCTTCGGCATCCTTCTCTGTCTTGAAGTCTCTGGTCTCAATTCTGACTTCATTATCAACGGCGGCATTATAGCCAATGGAATTAGGCCAGCGGTCATAGTTCTTCTTATAGTCACTAACATAATCGGTGCTGTAGGTCACTAAGCTATTCAAGGTCTTCTTAACGACTCCGTATTTGGTCATTTCCGCCCACTTCGCTTTGACCCTGCTCTTAAAGAAATCCTGATTGGTCAAAATCACTAACCACGGGTTAGAATTTGTCGCAGCATAATAATCCTTACCGGATTCACAATAGCCTTTCCGTAATCCAAAGGCGGAATCAAAATCCCAGCAGGCTTCGAAAGTCAGTTTCTTAGGAGTAGCGGCATTCAGGTCTAAATTCAAATAGAAACTAGACCAGGCGATATCCGGGTCACAGGCTATTTCATTCAAGAGATAAGTATCAACTAAGCTGTTGATATCCACATACTTGCTAATTAATTCTTCGACACTGGTGACACTGGAAGCCACTAATCCCGTATTAGTGGAATTGAATTCATAGAACTTCTTGTTGTAGATGCACTCATACATTAAGTCATAAAGATTATCAATATAGGAGGCAATGAAATTAGTCTGGACGGTATTGGTGATATCACTCTTGATAGTGAAGCCATCCATGGAAGGAGTCACATAACTACCAGTGACAGTCTTGAGACTGCCATGATTGTGGTAATCAATCGTAAAAGTCGGATCACCATCAGCTAAGGCCTGCTCATCGGTGTAGTAACCATCGTATTCCATCAGGTAACCAATATCGGTGTTAGTGACATTATCTTCCGGTTCACTGATATTGATTCGGTTAGAGTTGACTTCCTGCTGTTCACATAAAAGATACATGCCCCAATAGTTGTTATTGAGATAGAGATGGACAGGTCGATAGTCAGTGCTATAGAAGCCATCCGATCCTAAGATGGTTTTTCCTAAATAAAAAGAAGCCGAATTACGGAGCATAGATGAATCCTTGTAGTCCGCCAACAAAACCCAGGATTTGCATTTGGAGCCATTGTTAAGTCCTAACAGGTTTTGCTTCTTATCGAATTTGATTCTAAAAGGTTTCTTTTCATAGTTTGCAGTATAGTTGCCTCGAACTTTGATGCCTGCCGAAATGGAACTCATTTCATAATTAGTAACACAGTTATCGACACTGACTTTGCAAGTGGTGTAATCCCATTTGTTAGTTCGATCAGGAACGGTAGCAAAAGACAAATCAGAGGTAGAAGCAGTGACTTTTATATTAGGAATATCATTTGAAAAGAAGGGCTCATAATTATAAGCTTTAGCTCTTTCATCCTCACTGGAAGAAGAGGTTGACGAAGAACTGGATTCGGAACTTGAAGATGAAACCGGCTCTGATGAAGACAGGGAACTATCAGTCGAGGAACTGCTTTCTTTACTGGAATCACTGGAAGTGGATTCTAGGCTTGATTCTGAAGAAGACGAGTTAGGCATAGAAGAAGAATTAACAAAGTTGACTTCACATCCGGCTAGCAAGAAGAGAGACAACAGCAGCGGACACTTTTTTCTGATTTTCATTTTTAACTCCTAATTAGTTACTTTTCCAGCAATGAATGAGGTTAAAGAAGTTTTTTGGTTGGTGTAAGGCTTGATATTGCCTTCACCATATTCATTGATGATGTGACGTATTCCACACCCATCATTGCTTTTAAAATTGGCTATTGACATATGAATAATATTTATGCCTTCGTTTGAAGGAGCATAAATAGCATGGTCTAACACTATTTTTTCAGTAGTAGCCTTATGGACATAGTAAACACCTAGTCCATAAGCCATATGATTGATTACGTGGTCACTGACTTGATAAGAGGCATAGCCCTCATTTTCACCATCGTCTTTTTCTTCATCAGTCCAACTAGTTTGATCTGGTGTGTCATAAGGAATCTCCGACTGATAGAAAACTAAATAACCATCCTCACCATTCCAGATGGTCTGAGTTTTACCAAAATGTTCCACCATTAATCCATAGATGCTTGCTTCCTTGCCATTAACTATTAAACCGTTGGAAGCATAATTGCTTTTATCATGATTTAGCCAACCTACACCATAGCTTCTCCAAAGAGAACGATTAGTCAAAGAATCAATATTTCTTGGTAAGGAACCATCCCCGTTAACAAACGGCTCTAAGATATCTCTATTCATCCCATGGTCCGCTCTCCATAGCCAAAAATTGTCACCAATGACATTGCTGGAATTGATGGTTAAGGCTGTTTCACAGCCTGTATTCCTATCGAGCGATCCACCAATTCTAAAGAAAAAATCACTTAAGAGAAGTGGATTAGCGGAATGATCGATACTGGGGTCAGTACCAATAATCACCATATCTTTCAGTAAGGAACCGGCTTCAAATAAGAAATCGGCAATCTTCACCCCGGAGACATTATCAACTTTTAAAATAGCATCTGTATTCGTTTCACTGCTCCTTAAAGTGGCATAACCCATGCCATATAAGATAGTGTTAGCTTGGCTTACTTCTAAAGGTGAATCCAGATTATAGATGCCAGGAGTAAAGAGCAGGTTTTTGCCTTTCTTTAATTGAGCATTCAAAGTAGAAGAGGTATCGCTGTCTTTATTAGCAATGTAAAAATCAGTGATAGGAATAAAAGTACCTACCTCATCCTCATAGGAATAACTTATGCTGTCTTCTAAAACACTTGGGACAAAGACACCAAAGCCATTGTCTTCATCGAAGACTAAGAAAGGTTTTTCCTGAATCAGTTTAGTTTCCTGGATTATGGTTGTTCTTTTATTTGGCCAAGTCTGAGAAACAGTTCCTTGCACTCCGGAATAAACCATGTTGATGTCAACATTTCCAGCCCAAGACTTGAATTGAGTGTTTCTAGTAAGCCATTGCTGTTGAGTGGAATTCAAAATTGTGCCATCTATCTTACTATCGGCTAGAAACCCTCCGGATGAATATCCGCCATCAGATAAAGATAGATTTCCTTTAATATGCATTCTTCTCAGATAAGTGGCTTGGGAGACATAGAAAGAGGAGCTTTCTAAAGTGGAGAAGTTTTCAACGCCACACCAAAAATTGCATAATGCGGTATTGGTGAGATAGCTGTCATCTCTTTTAAAGCTTTTCAATTGTACATCATCAGGAAGATAACCTAAACCATTGCAGGTAGTGTAATAACCAACTTTTGCTGTTACCTCATTGTATGTTCCAGGCATAAAAAGAAATTGTGTTCTTTCAGGAGAGAATTCATCCCAAATTCTTCTGGTGTATAAATCATCAATTTCTTTTTGAATATCCTGACTGTCATCCTCAGGTGTGAAAATTCTGACATCGTCACTGTTGAAGGTAGAATACAGATAACTGTAGGACTCTGTCTGAAGACTAGAGTCATTATGATCCTTGAAAAGAAAATAAGAAATGTAATCGGTTGTTTGATATTCACCATTGTGGTCTTCTTCAATTAGCTTAAAATTGTTATCTTTATCAGAGGAAGAATAAATGTCATATTTTCCTGAGCCACCTAGGTTTACATGATAATTCACTTCACCGTTTTTGAAATCAACACTGAAGGCTTTCTTTTCTTCTTCGACAGGCGAAGAAGTAGAGTTCTGGCTACAGGAACATAGTCCCTCTATAAGAAGAAAAGATACTAAGAAGAAACCGATCTTTTTGTTCATGTAGACTACCCCGATTGCTTTGAGTGTAAACGTTTCCAATTGATTAATTCGGCTTCATTTCGTAAACCCGTATTCTTTTTTCGTAAGATAGGAAATATCACTGTAAGCAAGAGTAATGGATGTTATTTTTGCTCTAAAAGACTACTAAAACGTGTGAATTTATTTAACCGTTCAATATTTAAAGCCACTTGGACTCTTTTTTTCTTGGTGGTTACGAAAAATATAACGGGATTGGCGAAATAAAGAAAGGGCTTTTATTTTGCCTTTATATAATACAATCAGGAAATTGATTTTAGGAGGAATCAATCCGGTTAGTTATTTCCCAAATCATCAAGATTGGAAACCATAACTGGATTGAATGAAAGGATCAAACATGAAAAGAAACAAATCATTAATCGTTCTTGCCCTATTGCCGTTAGTTCTGACTGGCTGCAACAACAAGGGTACAGATTCTTCGCAAACTGGCTCTAATAGCGAGAGTAGTTCTAGTTCAGCTACTGTCAGCTACAAGTTCAATGCCGTTACTATTGAAGTGAAAGATGATTATTCCTGTGACTTCACCGTTAAATTAGATCAAACTCCAGTTACCGGAACTGACTTCTATGTTTCTTCTAATTCCAAGTTTGATTCTAAAGATACGAAACTTAATGTTGTCGGCTCTGGTACCGACTATACCTTTAACTATCATGAGAATTTAAGGGACTTCTATCTTCTTTTAGTCAATGGGGAAGATGTCTATGGCAAGCAGAGCACTTCTCTTCCTACGGTCAACTGCAAAGTAGTTACCGCTGATACTAAGGATAATATCAGTTTCTCATTGTTGAATGATGGGAAAACCATTGATCAGTTCTTCTTATCTGATTCTTTGACTGTTTATCGTTCCACTAGTAAGACTCTAGATAAGTCAACAGCTACTAAAGTCGTTGAAAACGGTAGTCTGTCTTCCACTTATAATGTAGATTCCGCTTCTGGAGCTGATTATTTCTTCCTTGACTATAAGATCACTAGTAAGATTTCCTATACTTCTCAGGTTTTTACTAAGGATGTGGAATTCGGAAGTGATTTAGCTACTTTCACTTCAGCAACTATCGAAGACGGAAAACTTTCTTTGGCTGGCACCTTAACTGATACTCTTGCTGATCCTAGATTGCTGTTATCCAGTGCCGCTGATGGATCTCAGGACAGTGTTGAAGCCACTGTGACTGGTTCCTCTTTCTCCTTCTCGACCGATATCACTAAACTCAGTGATTCCATCAATGCGTATCAGGTTTATTTCATGTTAGGAGCTGGCATCTATTTCCAGGTTCCTAGTTTCCTTACTGATAAAGTCACCAAGACGGATGATACTAACATCTATGTTCTTAATAATGGAACTTCGGGTCTGACTTTGACCTTTAAAGCCAAATCAGGAGTCAATGTACTTTATTCCGCTATTGAAAAAGCGGCTGATGGGACTGTTTCTTTTGTTGCTAACGGTTTCTATGATGAGACCTTAGCTAATGTAACTTTATCGACTCCGGCTTTGATCATTGATAATGATCAGAATTCCGTGGTTGATACTTTAGCTACACCTTTGACTATTGATGCTACCGCTCATACTTTCTCAGTCGTGGCACCTTTAGGAGGCTTATCTAAACCTGGTGCTTGGTACAACATTAAGATCTGGTTAGATACCACTTCGGAAACTAAGACGGCTACTTATGAATTCCTGAAGGCCGATGCCGCTAACTATGGAACCATCTTAAAAGATGATGTTGCTAAGAAGAAATTCTATTTCCAGAACTACAACGATTATCTAAAACTCAATTTCGATGATGCCACTGCTTATATCAATGCTTGGAGCTATAAAAAGATTGACGGAAAAGTCTTCTTACATCTTGAAGGAGCTGATAGCAAAGCCAGTGATATTACCGCTGATTATGTAACTATCTATGCTGAAGGCGGAACTGATGATAACTTACATAAAGCTAACTGTGTTGTCTCCGATAAAGAAACTGATGGCTTCACTGTTGATGTTCCCTGTGATGATATTCCAGCTGATACTAAGTATCAGGTTCATTGGGTTCATGGCACTGACAATACCGAAATCACTAATAACACCATGGATAAACCAAATGCCGTCATGCCGACAAACGATGGTTATATCTTCTGTGTTAAATCCGGAACCTGGGGCGAAACCTCTTGGTGGAAGGTCTATAAGGATGGAGATGTGGCTAAAGCCAATGAAGTCAGCTTCGGTGAAAGCACTGTTAATCCGACTTTCAATATCAGCGGTGCCTTGAATTCCACCTATCAGTCCAAGGACTTAAAACTCCAGTACGGGGTCTTAGCCGATGATGGATTGACCTTCTCTGACACCTTCACTTCTGAAGTTGCTGTTGATGCTAATGGTTTCTTCTCTTCGGCCGCTGACTTATCCACGATGGAAAAAGGCAAGAAATACGATATCCGTCTCCTAGAGAATGTCGATGGCACTTATGTTGACATTGCTTCCGGTGCTAACAGCTTCTGTGGGTTCTATAACGAATATTTGAATTCCGATTATGCTTCTAAGACCGTCAAGACAGATAAAGGCACCTATCATGTCAATACCTATACTGATGGCACTTATACGATGTATCTGACTCTTGAATAAAGGAGATAAGAAAGAATGAAAAAAACCTATTTAGGATTAGTTGCTCTTTCCCTTCTTTTTACTACTGGAGTAGCATCTTGTGGTAGCACCAATTCCGGCACTTCTGCCTCGGAATCAGTAGCTGCTGTTAAAAGCCTTGAGATTGTGAAGAACCCAACTAAGACGGCTTATATTGAAGGCCAGAAATTCTCCAAGACCGGAATGGAATTGAAGGCTACTTTAGAAGATGGTACTACTTTGACTCCTAAGAATAGTGAAGTCACGATTTCTCCGGCTACGGCTTTAAAAACCACTGATACTAAGGTTACCGCTTCTTATAAGGAAGCTTCAGTTGATATTCCAATCACGGTTAGCGCTAAAGTCTTAGATAGCATCTTAATCACTGCGCCCACTGTTACCACTGTCGGGACGAATGATGTCTATGGCTTTGATGGCTTAGTCGTCATGGCTCATTACAATGATAACTCTGAGGATGTCGAAGTCAGCAGTGACAAATACAGTCTATCAATCGATGGCACGACTATTAAAGCGACTGACTTATGTTCATTAGCAGCTGGCGATTATAACGTCACCGTCACTTATGAGACTAAGACTGCTACTTTTGCAATTACAGTTATAACAAAGACCATTAAGACTGTCACTTTTACTGATCCTTCTTCCACCACTTTGGCAAAGGGTGGCAATTATGATTTCTCTGGCTTCAAGGCTACTGCTACTTTTGAAGAAGAAGGCCTGACTTCGGCTGAACTGAATATCAATCGAATTGAATTCTCAATCAACGATACTGTCGTTCATGAAGGTGATGCTATTGCTCTTGATAAAGGAACATACACGGTTAATGTAAAGGTACTAGGCACAACGACTGAATTCACTCATGAATTCACCATCAAGATCATGGTTGGCTATAAGATTGAGGCCGAAGGATTGACGGATGCCGATGATGATTCCATTACGGCTTCTACTTATGTCAAAGGCAAGAAGAGCAAAGACGATACCAGCTATATTTCCTATCACACTGAAACCGGTATGCCTTTAGCTAGCTTAAGTGATTCTTCTACCGCTAGCGGTGGAGGCTATTTAGGAGAGGTTTATCCCTCTTCCTATATAGAATTCCACTTTAAGAGTGAAATTGTTCAAAACGCCTCTATTGAAATCTCAGCCGCTTCCTGCTGGCTACGGGAAGACAGCAATTGGCAGCCCTTATGGATGGGCGATATCCAGTTGAATCAGGTCTTCTCTGCTACTGCTAATGATACAGCCGTGACAATTGAGGACAGTGTTGTCCTGCCTGGATCTGGAAGCAAAGGCAATACAACTACCGGCATTGCTTCTTGGTGGGGATGGCAGACGGTCAGTTTCGGGGAGATGTCTTTGAAGGCGGGATGGAATGTCATTGCAATGGAAATCAAACCTGAATTCGCTTTAGCTACCTATGTCAATTCCCATGGCAGTTACACGATTATGAATTTGGATTTCGTGCAGGTTTCATTTGATTAATTAAAGGGAGTTAACAAAAATGAAAAAAACAGGTAAGATTATTTCAATCGCGTCGGCCGCTGTTGTCTGTGGTGCTTTGATTGCTGGCAATATTTGGTGTGGCGCCAACGTCTCCATGATTACTACTTTCTTTAATGGCACCAAACAGGATTTCAGTTCCTCCAGCTTTGAACAGGCTGCCACTAATTCTGATGCTCTTTGCCAGAAGATTGGCGAAGAAGGCATGGCCTTATTGAAGAACGACAATAACTGCCTTCCTCTTTCCACTAAATCCATCAATGTCTTAGGCTGGCACTGCACAGATGCCGGATTCAACCTTTCTGGTATTGGCTCGGGATCTTCGACTATTCAGGATTCCAAGAAGGTTTCTTTATTGGATGCTTTAACTGATGGTGGCTTTGAATACAATACTGATTTCACTGATATGTATAAGGCTTACGACAGCACCTCTAGAGGTTATAAGACTGGTGACTCCAGCCGTATCAATTTAGTTGAACCGGATGTGACTGAAACTTATTACACTTCACAGATGATGTCTGATGCTGTTGAATTTTCCGACACTGCCGTAGTTGTCATTTCTCGAATCGGCGGTGAGAATGTTGGTGAAATTCCGCTTACCCAAGTCAAGAGTCATGGTCAGGCTACAGACACCACTAGAAACTACCTTCAGCTTTCCACTCAGGAAGATGCCTTGCTTGATTTAGCGGAAGATAATTTTTCAAAAGTCATCGTTTTAATCAACTCAACTAACCAGTTACAGGCCCCTCGTTTAAAGAATGATACCAAGATCAATGCCGTTCTGAATGTCTGCATCACTGGTCAAAGCGGTGCTAAAGCTATTCCTAAGATTCTCTCTGGCGAAGTCAACCCCAGTGGCAGATTAACTGATACTTGGGCTAATGACTACACTAAGGCTCCTTCATATAAGAACTATATCCGCTCTGGGAACAACATCCGTTATTCTGAAGATATTTATTTCGGATATAAATGGTATGAGACGGCGGATACTGAAGGCTACTTTGATGATTCCGTGTATCAGGATGATTATGCTGATCTGACTGGTTATGATGCAGAAGTCACCTATCCTTTTGGATACGGTCTTAGTTACACGACCTTTGAATGGAAGATTGATTCTGTCTCAGTTGCTGATGGTTCTCAGTTAGCTAAAGACAGCAAGGTCACTCTTTCTTTGTCTGTTACTAATACCGGCTCAGTAGCTGGCTCTGATGCCATTGAACTATTCTATTCCGCCCCTTATACCGATGGTGGAATCGAAAAACCTTCTGTCAGTTTTGTTGATTATGCTAAATCCGTATCACTTGATCCTGGCAAGACCCAGACTGGAATTACAGTCGAGTTCTCCGCTTATGATATGGCTAGCTATGATTGCTACAACATGAACGGAAATGATTTCTCCGGTTATGAGCTTGATCCTGGAACATACACTATCTCCTTAAGAGAGAATGCCCATAATTTGAAGAAGATGGTCGAAGGTGGCAAGAATACCCTCACTTACACGGTTGCTAATCCCGGAATTCAGTTTGAGACTGATCCGACTACTGGTTACACGGTTGAGAATACGATGACCGGTGATACGGCCTATGCCGGAGTCCCACTTGATGGATCTACGGTTTATGCCACTACTAAGTATTTGAGCCGCAGTGACTTTAAAGGCACTTTCCCGACTACTGCTTCTTCATCTGGCCTGAATAACACTAACATTTCAACTGCCAACAACTATGTCTCTAAGGCTGACACCCAGACTGAAATGCCAACCCTTAATCAAAACAATGACTTATATCTTTACACCAAGACTGATGGCAGTAAAGCTAGTGACTCAGACTTGACTACCTATACAGGAATCACTGCTAATGAGGATTTGATTGAAAAAATCGGTGCTGACTATGATTCTACTGAGTTATCGAGCTTAGTCGATGAGCTTTCAGCCGATGACTGCGCCAACATTGTTGAGAATTCCGGCTTCGGAACTCCGGCCGTCGCTTCAGTCGGTAAGATCAAAACCTATGATTATGATGGTCCTGCTGGCTTCAACACCACGACTCAGACTGATAAGGCCGGTAAATGGACAGCCTTCCCTAATGAGACCTTGATTGGTCAGACTTTCTCCAAACGTATCGCTAAGGAAATGGGTATGGCAGCTGGCTTAGAAGCCAATGCCACGAATTTGCAGGGCTGGTATGCACCTGGAGTCAACCTCCATCGTACTCCCTTCAATGGCCGAAACTATGAATACTACAGTGAAGATGGTGTCTTATCCGGTTATATGGCTGCCAATGTCATCGAAGGCGCTAAGTCTAACGGTTTGTACTGCTATGTGAAGCACTTCTCCTTAAGTGAACCTGGTGTCAATGCCAGAAACCTCAATACTTGGCTTACTGAGCAGAACTATCGTGAAAACTATATGAAGCCTTTCGAAATTGCGGTTAAGAAAGGCGGGGCTAACGCCATCATGTCCGCCTTTAACTCCGTTGGCGGTGTCTGGGCTGGTGCTAACTATGCTCAGAATGTCACCATTCTTAGAAATGAATGGGGCTTCAGAGGATCAATGATCACTGACTGGTCAACTGGTGATGGCAACATGACTTCTAAGACCGGTTTACCTGGTGGCAACGATATCTGGCTCAATCCTAGTTCCATGGCTAGTCCGATTTCCACTTCCGATCCGACAATGGTCTATTTAGCTAAGCAGTCGGCTAAGAATGTCATCTATACCTACTGCAATACATACACTTATGCTAAGAATTATGATCATTCAAATGATACTTTGAAGGTCACTGTCGGTACTTTGACTGAGACGGAAGACGGCTTTGCCTGGTGGATTATTCTTCTAGCCTTATTGGATGTGGTCGTTGTCGGTGGTTTTGCTACTTTGATCATCTTTGCCTTCAAGAAACCAAAAACTCCGAAGATTGATTAATTAGTTTCTAGTGTAAAAAGGGAAAGCATTAGCTATCAAAAAGCGAAGGCTTTCCCTTTTCTTAAACTCAAAAAGGACAATAAAGAACATGTTTCAGAAAAAAGGGAAGATAATTACTGGTGTTTCAGTTGGCTTTGTCGGTTTATTATTAGTAGCGGTCAACGTAGCCTGCGGAATCATGAATGAGGATATTTCCATTTACCTCAATGGTTACGGCAACGATTTTTCAAAGCTCAATTATGAGCAAGGCGATCAGGTCTGTCAGGACTTAGAAGCCGATGGCATTGTCTTATTAAAGAATAAGGACAACGCTCTTCCTTTAAGCTCCTTGAAGAAAGTGAATGTCTTTGGCTGGGGTGGCAGTGATGGTGGCTTCATTCTTTCTGGCGCCGGTTCGGGATCGTCAACTGATCGTGGCTCAGGGACAAAGGTGACCTTATTGCAGGCTTTTGAAAAGAAAGGCATTGAGACTAATTCCGCTTTGAATGACGTCTATTCCTCCTATGCTTCAGCTAGAGATAATGGTGACTATTGGAATGCCGCCTATCCTTTCTTTAACCTGATTGAACCTCCGGTCAGTCAAATCGATCCTTTGATTGACGACTGTGTTTCTTATTCTGACAACGCAGTCGTTGTCATTTCCCGTCTTGGCGGAGAAGGTCAGGATCTTCCCCATACGCAGAAGAAGACTAAACTCAGTGAAGACACTTCAAAGACCTATCTTCAGTTATCGACTGAAGAGGAAGGCTTATTGGATTCAGTTGAGAATGCCGGTTTTGCTAAAGTAGTCGTGATCCTCAATACCTGCAACACCATGGAATTAGGGTTTTTAAATGATGATAGGATCGATGCTGCAATTTCTGTATCAGCCCCAGGTCAGTCAGGAGCCTTAAGCATCGTTGATGTCTTAACAGGTGAAGTCAATCCTAGCGGGAAAACGGCTGATACTTACGCTTATGATTTAACAACTGCTGCCAGTTATGCTAACTGCCCTAACTGCCGTGAAATCAATAACGCTAACGGCGGAATCAAATCCTACACTAACGGTGGCAACTATATTGATTATCAGGAAGGAATCTATGTTGGCTATCGGTTCTATGAGACCGCTGATAGTGAAGGATATTTCAATGATGTCGCTAATGATTATGGCACTGGCTATGACGGAGTAGTTCAGTATCCTTTCGGATACGGACTTAATTATTCGACCTTTGATTGGTCAATCAATAGTGTGGAACCGGAAAGTGGTTCGACTATTACTCCTGATACTGAAATAACTGTAAAAGTATGGGTAACTAACACTTCCGAGTTTGAGGGCAAGGATGTAGTTGAACTCTATTATTCTTCTCCTTATAATCCGGGTGGAATTGAGAAGAGCTCTATTTGCTTAGCTGATTTTGATAAGACCCAGACTTTGGAGAAGAATGGCGGCGATAAATCTTCGCAGCTTCTGACTCTTTCTTTCAAGGCCAGCGACATGAAGTCATATGATTCTCAGGATGCTAACGGCAATGGTTTTTCTGGCTATGAAATGGAAAAAGGCGACTATTCCATTTCTGTAAGAAAGAACGCTCATCAGTTAGCCGGAATCAGCGGTGATCAGATTACCTATCATTTGGATAAGGATTATCAATTGAAAAGTGATGATACTACCGGAAATGAAGTCACTAACCGGTTCACTGGTGAGACTGCCGATGATGGTGTTTCAATCGACGGCTCTAACAGCAATGCCAACATCAGCTATATGAAGCGAGATGATTTAGCTAACACTTTCCCTTCTAGAACCACTACAAGAAGAGCAAAGACTTCTAATATTATTTCTTTAGCTAACCACTGGCTTACTGATAAGAAAGATACTGATGAGATGCCAACCCAAGGTGATTCCTCTACTTCATTATCTCTTTATAATACGGACGGCACTTTGAATACGGATTTGATCTTTAAGTTAGGTAAGGATTATAACGATGAAAACTATGAGGATCTTCTTAATCAGATTACGACCAGTGAATTGAATACCATCATTGAAGGAGACGGCTACCGGACTCCTAAAGTGGCTTCAATTGGTAAGCCGGAGATTCAGGATCTAGATGGACCATCTGGTTTGAATGATACCAATATGTCCAGTGATACTAAGAGCAAGTGGACTTCCTTCCCTGTTGAGACCCTTATTGCTCAGACCTGGTCGAAGCGGTTAGCTTATATTTATGGTTTAGCAGTCGGAAACGAAGCCAGTGCCACCAAAGTCGGCGGCTGGTATGCACCGGCCTGCAATATTCACCGCAATTCCTTCGATGGCAGAAACTTTGAATACTATTCCGAGGATCCCTATCTATCCGGAATCATGTGTGCTAAGACGGTTTCCGGGGCTATGAATAACGGCCTTTATTGTTATTTGAAACACTTTGCCGTCAATGAGACGGAAAACGGCAGAAGTGGCTTATATACCTGGCTTACGGAACAGTCTATGCGGGAAATCTATCTGAAGCCCTTCGAGATTGCGGTTAAGAAAGGCAAAGCCAATGCCATTATGTCTTCATTCAATCGAGTCGGTGCCACCTGGACTGGCGGCAGCTATGCTCTTCTGACTGAAGTGTTACGAAATGAATGGGGATTTAAAGGCTCGGTTCTGACTGATTATTCGACAGGCGGAGATTATATGAATGTTGATCAGGGCATCAGAGCTGGAAATGACTTATGGCTGAACGGTTTACGTTCTGGAAGTGTCTCTGGTCATAGCGATAAGACCTCAGCTACGGCAATCAGCTGTGCCAGGGATTGTGCCCATAACATGGTCTACACTTACTGTAACACCGTCTATAATCAGAATCTTTACGCGACTGGTGAAACTAATGATGAAGAAAGTCAATTCAAGGTAGAAGTAGGCGGCAAGAGTGCGAGTACCCCTAGCCATACCTGGGTCTATCTTCTAGTGGCTGGCGATGTCGTTTTAGTGGCTGGACTTGGTGTTCTTTCCTTCTTTGCTTTCTTTAAGAAAAAGAAAACGACTGATACCAAGTAGCAGCGACTTTGACAGCTAAAAAGGTCTAGCTGAGTTAATTCTCAACTAGACCTTTTTGATTAATGATATTTGTTTACGTTTTTAAATCAAAGTCAGATAGATCTCCCAATGGTTGTTGGAGCCATTGTAGTTTCTAATGCGGTAAGTGCCGTTAGCAGTAGTCAAAGTTTTAGCCCCATAATCGGAGGACAGATATTCGGTATAGAAACCTGTATATCCGACTTGATTGATAATCGGGATATCTTCATAGCCCTCAGCAGTCTTCTTCATCAGCTTCAGCTGATAGGTGTAATTCTTCTTGGTCATGATGGATAAGTCAACTTCGGCTGTGAACTTATAGCCTTCATACAGTGTGGGACTAGTGACTGTTATAGGAGTATAGACGCAGCCATCAGGATAGCTTTGGTTGCCGGCGCTATCAAAGACTAGGGCACCAAGTTGGAGATAAAGGCTGTCTTTATCAGTCAGGTTGGAATTCAAGTATCCGGATACTGATAAGAAGGCTTTGTTGTCCTGACTGAGGAAATTCATATCAGTGGCTTTAGCCCAGTCGTTGTCTTTGTAGACCTTGAAGTAACGGGTAGACTGATAAGTCTCCTGTTTGACGGAGAAGATATAGCCATCACTGGAACTGTTGATGGAATGAGGGAAACTCAAGGTGTCATTGGTGATTTCATAATCTCCGAAGGTTTCATCCCCGATCCAATGAACGTGATAAATCGTCTTCGGTACGATATCGTTGATATCGATATCGACAGTGAAGGTGTTGTCTTCGTTTAAGACAACGTCTTTCTTATGATGGTCGTTCCCGGCATTACTGCCGTTATAGATATCAAAATAGGAAGCCCCTTTAAAGAAGGAACCAGTCAACCTTAACTGCATGCGGTTATCAACGAGGACATAATTCCAGGAAGTGACGGTAGCACTGTAGTCTTTAATTTCCAGTTTCAGATAGACATCATAGCATTGGAAACGGTAAAGGTTAGTGCTGGTCGTGCTTTTAAGACTCTGGGAATAGTTGTTGGCATCAATCAGCTTGTATTCATAAGTTGCCTGATTAATGTAACTGGAATTTCCACTGGCATCAGTTATAGTCGTGGTGTTGAAATAAAGCTTGATGGTATACCATGGACCTAATTTGGTTAATTTAGATAAGTCGGCTTTTACGGAAAAGCCGTTATTATCATCTAAAACCAAGTCATAATTTATAGTCTCAACTCCATTCTTTGGGTCAGCAATGAAAGAAATGATCGGAAATGAAACCGTCATGGTTTTCGTAGTCAAAGGATCAATACTGAACAGCGACTGGTTGTAGGTGCCGGTTGATTCAAAATAGACGGTCCCATCTTCATTGACTAATTCCGCATTGATGATATTAACCCCGGAATTATTCTTAAAGACGATAGCTAACTGACCAGCATCGTTATAGAAGGAATAGATCTTATTCAGATAAGTTTTCTTTTCAGGTAAAGGACTGGATAAGAAGGAATAAGTCAAAGGAACAAAGATTCCGGAAGCAAAAGAAAGATAAGCTTGGTAATTGGTCAAAGCCTGGCCAAGACGGGTCAAGTCTAAGGAACCGGAGAAGGTTAAGTCGGCCCTTATTGTCAATGGCTCATAGTAGCTTTGTTTATCATTCTTATTGATCAAAAAAAGCTCTAAGGAAGAGATAGTGCCATCAGCTAGATGGCCTTCAACTTTGAAGTTCATGCCAGTAGTGTTATCTAAAGACAAGGAATCGATATTGAACAGATTAGTTCCATAATCCTGTCCTTTAGTGAAGATCTGGGACTGGAAGGTACCTTTGCCGGCACCGAAAGAGGAAGTGAACTGATAATACGGATAAGCGTCATCGTCACTGACGATGTATTCATCGGAAATGGTGACGTTCTCTTTGACGGTTTCCGTCTCATCGTTATTGAAACCTAAAGTCTTACTGCGGTAAATGGTTATGCCATCGACATCAAAGAAGTTGTTTGGTGTGTAACCATTAGGCAAGTAGGCAAAGGAAATGATATTGTTGCCGGCATCGTTGCCACTGCCGGGATTGATATACATGTTGAAAGTCGGGATGACGATGTTTTCCTTGGACAAGATAGTAGAGGAACTATCGACAAGAAGGATATAGAAGTCATTGTCGAAAAGCCCATAATTGATTCGGATGTATTGATTAGTGCCTGTATTTAGAGCCAGTGTATCATTTTCATCAAAGAGGGAATCTTTTGAAAAATAGAACTGCTGTCCTATTAACAAATCCTGATTAATGGAGAAGCTGATGGAATAGCTATAGTCAGTGTTGACACTGACTAAGAAGTCTTTCATTTCATAGCCACCTGAAATGCTGCTGCCAGAGGTGTTTGAGGAGGTGTGGCTTTGACAGGAAGCTAGACTGAGTATTGCTAAGAACAACAGACTGAATGATTTTCTTTTCATTATTTATTTTAGTTTATTCTTTTTCGACTGGATTTAGTCGTTTTTTTAATAAAACCTCATTTTTATTTCGTAACTCATAAGGAAAGCAGCAGATAATCAAGATAGAAGGAGGAATTCTTGGCTTTGATGGTTAAGATATTGAGCCCGGAATCAATAGTCATGGAACCTAGATTCAGGCTAGTGAAGAGATGCTGGGTGGTGATGTCTGGCAAGGATCCTACGATTAAGGAAATCTCCGTATTGTTGAGAGTTAAGGAGAGATCGTCATTGATGCTATTAGAAGAAGTTATTAAAGAATAGTACAAATCGAGGTTAACGCTTCTGCGGCTGTCACTGCTGAAGTAGAAACTGACTTCATTCTTATTAGTTAAGTAGGCGCTTAAGTTATTGGAAGAATTCTTATTGGAGGTTGTTATCAGTTTAGTAGGTGAAACCAATTCTTCTCCTTGAGCCAGGTATCTATTAGTTGAGGAAGTTATCTCATTTTTATATAAAGTAATGCAATCAAGAGAATAGCTGATGTCAAATGATGATATTTCTAAGACATTGATACCTCTTCTGAGGCTTATTTTTCCTAAGGGGATATCAACAAAGTTTGTTAAACTGGTTCCTTCCGGAACTTTGATGCTTGATAAAGCCAAGGAGGATGAATTGAAACTGACATCCATGATTTCACTTAAAGCTTTTTCTTTGCCACTATAGCCGATTCTTAAAGCGACAAGAGAGGAATCATCGACCAAGGAATCAAATTCAAACTGCTCTTTGCCGATGTTGGAAGCTAGGACTACATAGGAACTGTTGCTGGCAGCTGTTGTCTCCGTCACGATTTGCCCGATATTGATGTAGCCTTCTTCCGCCTCGTATCTTTGATTGACTTTGCTGGCGGCATAATTGATGTTGCTATCTAAAGCTAGATAATCCAGATAGAATACTCCGGAAGTGTCACTGATTTCTATGATGTTCTCATCTCTTTGCAAGGTGATGGATCCGATTACGACTTCTTCATAGGAGACACCTAAGGAGGTCAGCTGATTGCTGAAGATGCTCTTTCCGTTTAAGGTGATCTTCAGACTGATGGCATCATTATCACTGCTGCTCTTCTTTAAAGAGATGGCTAATAAGGTTGATGTCTGAGCAGAAGCGTTGATGGTGGCTTTGATGGCATCTTCTTTTTCTGTGAAATAAGAAGCATATAAGCCACTGGCTTCCTCATCTAAAACAATCAGAGAACCGGTGTTATCTAATTCCTCAGCTTCAAATTTCTGCTTACTGTCGTTGGCTTGGAAATTCTTCATCTTAGTCTCACCGATTACTTTAGTTGCATCAATGTTTTTATCTTTGTTTGAGGTCAGAACCAGGTAATCGAATCCAAAATCCAAATTTGAGGTGGAAGATATTTCAAGGGCGTTTTTGCCTTCTCTGACATTGATGATGCAAAGAGGATTCTCAATAAACTCGTATTCATTGTAAGTGGGTTGAATTGAGATTCCGGAAAGACTCATTTCTTGGTCATTGACACTTACTTTGAATAAGGAATCGGCATTGGCTGTCTTGCCGTTGCGGGAAAGGTAGGACATGCAAAGAGTAAGTTTATAATTTTCCGAGCTAGGACTGGAAAAGGAATAAGATAACGATGCTCCTTTAGACAAAGAAGAGACTTCTTCTTGATTGGAGGCACCCAGGTTTTCCTTTATGCTGGCTTTTCCATATAAAGAGAAGCTTTCAGCCTCATAGAGCTGAGCTCCATCATCCTTGTCGACTTCAAAGTCAGAAGACCTATCAATGTATTCCTGATAGGAATAATCCGGAAAAGCCGTCAGACTATCGGGACTAGTCAAGGCAAAATAAGTGATTAAGGCCGTTGCTATGACGGCAAAGAGCGTTGAAAAGATGGCAAAAAGCAAATAAACTTTGTTACGCTTGCTCATTTGTCTTACTCTCTTTTAATGGAATCATGATATCAATCTGGAACATATCATCAGCAATCAGAATGTCAAACCTGCCTTCGTATTTACTGACAATCTGTTCCATGCTTTTGATTCCGAAGCCATGGTTGACATTATCACCTTTAGTAGTGACTATTTTTCCTTTAACTAAAGTCGGATTGCCTTCATAGTAGTTCTCACAGTGGACATGAGCAAACCCCTGAATCTGTTTTACAGTCAAGGAGATGAACCGGTTATGCTGATCACTTACTTTTTCTTCATACTCCAGAGCATTGTCTAGCATATTGCCGAACAAGGAATAAGTATCCGCTTCTTCCATGAACTTCATCAGTTTACCGTCAACCATGCAAGTCAATTGGACTTCCTTCTTCTGACAGCGCAGAGAAATATTGGATAGGATGACATCTAAGACTTCATTTCCAGTTTTGATTACGGCATCATAAATATAGATGCTGTTTTCTAACTGCTTCATCATGGAATCGACTCCGCCTTTTGAATTGCCGGCCTCATTGCTGTCTCGGTAATTCTGAATCTGATGACGTAAGTCATGGCATTTGATGTTAATGATATCCATGCTTTCTTTTTGAATCTGATATTGCTTCCTATCTTCGTTCCACATCTGTTTGACAACGCTGAGCATGGCCGTGTTCTCTTCTTGTTTCATCATAAAAAAGAAGAAAGAAGTCATGACTACAAAATATAGTAATTCCGCTATGGCTAACAAAA